>NZ_CP044352.1:67500-170000 GCF_011801475.1 Xylella fastidiosa | reverse complement strand
GACACGTACAGCTCGCTCCTTAAGCTTTCGCATTGCCTCAGAGTTACTTGGAGCTAGTCCAGACTTTGTCAACAATGCAACGAGGCGCACCCCATCCGCAGGAACATTAATCTTCTGTAACGGCAACAGGTTGTTGTTACCTTGCCCTGTCACCACCGCTTGCCAACCAGCGATTGCTTTTTCGGCTGCTGCATTATCATAGAAACGGCTCACTAGCTCATGAGCTAGACGTAATTTAACCTCACGCGGATTCAGTTCCGATTTTGCGACCGCTTCACGCAATGCAACCGCTTCAGCGGCGCTGATCTTAAAAGAAAGCAGTTCGATCCAACGCCACATCAGATCGTCACCAATTTTCATAGTTTTTGTAACAATGTCGATAGGCGGCTCTTTAATACCAATGTAATTCCCCAAGGACTTGGACATCTTAGCCACACCATCCAGCCCCTCAAGCAGCGGCATAGTTAATACAATCTGAGGTGGCTGACCATGATGCTCTTGCAAGGCTCGCCCCATCAATAAATTAAACTTCTGATCTGTACCACCAAGTTCAACATCAGCTCGCAAAGCAATAGAGTCATAGCCCTGAATCAGTGGATAAAGGAATTCATGGATCACAATCGGCTGCTGAGAAGCAAAGCGCTTGGCGAAGTCATCCCGCTCAAGCATGCGAGCAACAGTGTGCTGAGCCGCGAGCTTGATCATATCGACAGCACTCATCTTCTCAAACCATTCGGAATTGAACCTCACCTCGGTAAGTGTACGATCCAAAACCTTAAATACCTGATCCTCGTAGGTACTGGCATTAGCCAATACATCCTCACGACTGAGTGGCTTACGGGTAACGTTCTTACCAGTCGGGTCACCAATCATCCCCGTAAAATCACCAATCAGAAAAACAACTTGGTGACCAAGATCCTGAAATTGCCGCATCTTGTTCAGCAAGACGGTATGCCCCAAATGCAGATCAGGAGAAGTCGGATCGAAACCTGCCTTGATCCGAAGCGGACGCCCGCTTCTCAAGCGACGCTCTAATTCATCGAATTTAAGTATCTCATTAGCACCTCTTTCAATGAGAGCAATAGAATTTGAAACCAAAGACATAATATTATTCAGTAGTAAAATTCGTCTGAAATTTTAATTGCATTAATAATAAATTAATAGAAGATCAATTCATCTGGAACATTAATAGAATTAAAATTACGAATGAGGTCAATGGTTTGACGAGTCAGGGATAAAATGTCTATGTTAACCCTGCTTGAGCTTAATTTGCAGATATCTTTTTTAAGGAAATTACATAATGCAAAATGCCGAACATAGGCACACTCACAAACAACGTATACGTGAACGACTCCATGTCCTACATGTTTCCACCCTACATCACAAGCTCAAGCATACGTTTCCTGCTGCGTTCAACCAACGCTGGACACCACGCCATTGGATCCACATGGCACTATTCGCCATGATAGGCGCATTAATTGCCACAATCATCCCAGGCTTATCTAACAACAGCCCACCCACCCAGCTATCAAGCCTAGCAACATTAGCACTCCCCCTCCCGCCACAATACACATCAACGGCGGACACATGGCGAATGGTGACAATTAAACCCGGGCAAACGCTAAGCAGCATATTCAACGAACTCAAGCTATCCAGTAACGACATGGAACGCGTGCTGAATTATGCCGATCTACGTAAAGTACTCACCCGACTCAGTCCAGGCGATGAAATCTCTTTCGATATACCGAACGACGGTCAATTACGCGGAATGCGTTTTAATCGTGACGAAAAACACCGCGTAGAACTGACTATTGATGACAACACCATCCATCAACAGGTTAGCCAACGCCAGACCAGCACCCGTACCGTCATTGCTAGTGGCGAGATCAAGAGTTCGCTATGGATCGCTGCACGCGAAGCAGGTTTATCACCTGTAGATGTGATCACGCTGACCGATGAAATTTTCAAATACGATATTGACTTCGACAAAGATTTGCAGACTGGCGACCGCTTCAGTGTGGTGATGGATGAAACTTGGCGAGAAGGTGAGCGCTTACCTGACGCCAAGATATTGGCCGCCACCTTTAACACTGGAGGGAAAATCTATTCAGGCATACGCTTTATGCGCGACGGCAAAGTCGAATACTTCGATAAGGAAGGCAGACCGCTGAAGAAAAGCTTCATTCGTATGCCAATCTCATATGCACGGCTTAGCTCCACCTTCGGCTTACGCCGCCACCCTATTCTAGGCACAATGCGCATGCATAAAGGTGTGGATTATGCCGCCGCAACCGGTACCCCAATTATGGCCGCGGGGGATGCACGCGTACAGTTTATCGGCCAACAGCGCGGATACGGCAATGTAGTGATCCTCAATCACGGAAAAGGGTACAGGACACTATATGGACACATGTCGCGCTTTGGAAAAATCAAAGCAGGCCAAAAGATTAACCAAGGGACGGTCATAGGCTACGTCGGCATGACCGGCTTGGCCACTGGGCCACATCTACATTACGAATTTCAAGTGAACGGCCAGCATCGCAACCCACTGTCAATCACGATGCCACCACCAGAACCTTTACGCGGTAAAGATCTAATTGCATTCCGCACTCAAACAGCCCCGCTAATCGCACAAATTCAACAATACGAAAAACGATTCTACGCAATAACAAACAAACACGACTCCAAATCTACGGAAAAAAGTACACGTGGCTGAAACACACTGACTTCAAGACCAAAAAATAAGGGCAACGTAAACCACTTTCAGCTCATTTCCTGTATGCCTGTGCATGATGATCACTGCAATCCAAATCCAGCTCCTCTCTACCTCGGTCTCATGTCCGGCACCAGCATCGACGGCATCGACGCAGCGTTGGTACGGATTAACGCAAACCCGATAACACATTGTGAGCTGATTGCCGCGCAAACCTCCGCTTGGGACCCTAACCTACGCACGACATTGTTGGAACTAAGTCAAGGACAGAACACAGCATCCCTTGACCAACTAGGCTGGCTCGACGCCCAAGTCGGACTGGCCTTCGCCACAGCCGCTAATACACTGATCGCAAAAACGGGCATAAAGCACACACAGATACGTGCAATTGGCTCTCATGGCCAGACCATACGCCATCGCCCACACGGCGATCTACCCTTCACTTGGCAATTAGGCGATGCCCACCGGATCGCCGAACTCACTGGAATCACTACCGTCGCAGACTTCCGACGCCGTGACGTGGCTGCCGGCGGCCAAGGCGCACCACTCATGCCCGCTTTCCATCTAGCGATCCTTGGATCCGCCAATGAAAACCGAGCAGTGCTGAACTTAGGCGGGATTGCAAACTTGACACTGATCCCGATGACCGGTCCAGTACTCGGCTTCGACACCGGACCAGCGAACGCACTGCTCGACAGCTGGTATCAACGCCATCATCACGAGACATTCGATCAAAGCGGTAACTTCGCCGCAAGCGGCAAAATCAACCAGAAGTTACTGGCCTGCCTGCTAGACGACCCTTGGTTCACCCTCCCACCTCCCAAAAGCACAGGGCGCGAACAATTCCATTTGGACTGGATGACCAAACAACTAGAACCTACACCACCATCACCAGCCGATGTGCAGGCAACACTGCTCGAACTGACCGCAGTCACCGTAGCAGATGCCCTACTACGCCAACAACCCAAGACGACTCGGCTACTGATATGCGGTGGCGGTGCGCATAACCCAGTATTGATGGCACGCCTGGCCACACACCTACCCAACGTAACAGTGGAATCGATTCAAACCTATGGACTCAATCCGGACTATCTGGAAGCAATGGGGTTTGCTTGGCTGGCCGCACAAACACTGGACGGCCAACCAAGTAACCTGCCAAGCGTCACTGGCGCACGCGGCCTGCGTTTGCTCGGCGCAATCCACCCAGCCTGAACCAAGAAAAAACCCATCCATCCGTCTCACACACGAAGCAACAAACAGATATCAAGACTTCCTTGGCAGCACAGCCTTGATTACTGCTGATAGCTCATTACTTAAATTCTGCAGACATATTTATCGGTAAATGTATCGACAAACAGCCCCCCAACCTCGCTCACCCTGGAAAACGATAGCTCATTGCATCTATTTCAGTACGCATACACCAAGCTATTACCAAACCTGGGACTCCCACCAATAAAGATACAAGGAAGAAAGCTTGCCACCCACAAGCATCAGCCAGCACCCCAGCAAATGGTCCAACGAAAACCCGACCGAGTGACGCAAACGCTGAAAGCAACGCATAGTGCGTTGCAGAAAATCGAACATTACACAAATTACTCAACAACGCCACAAAGGCCGCCGTACCCATACCCCCAGAAAAATTCTCCAGACTCAACACAAACAACAACAGACGATCCATTTCTGTCGGCATCTCAAGATGCACAATCAACGCATTAAAGCTCGGAATCACCGAACTCCCCCAGAAACCTGCACCAACACGTGCTAATGCATAAAACCCCAAATTGGAAACTAATTGCATCGCACCGAACCAAAACAAGGCCCGGGACAAACGTACACGTAATAGAAAAAAACCACCGATAACCGCACCGACAATCGTCATCAACAAACCAACCGTCTTATTAGCAATCCCAACTTCCGTTTGACTAAAATGTGCACCATTAATCAGAAACGGCGTAGATAAACTAAGCGCAAAAGCATCACCAACCTTATAGAGCACCACCAACCCCAAAAATGCCAAAGCACCCTGCATTTGGAAATACGTCGCCAACGAACGATTTAATGTCTCGAAACGCACAAAACGGATACACAACAACCCCAACAGCACCCCACCGGAAATCTCTCCTATTACAAACAGCAAACGGACCCAACTTTCTTTACTCCCCGGATCCAATCCAAACATCATAAAAAGATAACGACTCAACAGCGCCCCCACCACCACACCAACCAGCAAAGCCAAGAACCCCAACAACTCGCGTGCACCATGAGTCACAGGAGCCACGAAACGCCCCGAAAGACGCGGCATTAACAATAACGAAAGCAAGCCACCACCAAACATAAATCCACCCATCACCCGATATACCTGTGGCCAGCTATGCCATTGCTCAGCCCAAATCAGAGCAATACCACCAGATAACACCATTGCTAACCGATAGCCGAGCACAGCCAGAGACCCCCCCAATCCCCGCTGATGAGGCTCAAGCAAATCTGTCCGATAACCGTCGATCACCACATCTAACGTTGCAGACAACGCCGCAACAGACACCGCAACAACCGCAAACAACCGCAACTCGTGAACCGGCGACACACTCCCCATAAGAAACAAAGCACCACCAAGCATCCACTGTATAAAGACAATCCACCCACGCCGCCGTCCCAACCACGGCACATCGAATCGATCAATCAACGGCGCCCACAGCATCTTGAACGTATAAGGAGCCGCAACCAATACAAGAAAACCAAGCGTGACAAGATCCAACCCCTCAACCGTCAACCATGCCTGCATCGCACCTCCAGTCAACGCAAGCGGCAATCCCGAGGCAAAACCAAGCAACAACACAGTCAGAAAACGCCGTCCATTTTGCAAAACAGCATGCACATCGAACTTTCCCGAATAGTCACTCACAACACATACTCCACAGTGTAAGGGGCATGATCTGAAAAACGTTGCTCACAATAAATCGCACAACGCGACACACGTTCACGCAAACCTGGAGAAACAAACTGATAATCAATCCGCCATCCCACATTATTAACGCGCGCCGCACCGCGGTTACTCCACCACGTGTAATCCTCACCTTGCGGATGCAACACACGGTAAGTATCAACCCAGCCTCGCCCCTGAGCCGAATTAACATCATGTAGAGAATCGGCACATAAACCATTGAGCCAATCGCGCTCCAACGGCAAACAACCGGAATTTTTCTGATTAGATTTCCAATTACGGATATCCAATGCACTACGCACAATATTCCAATCACCACACAACACATAATCCCGACCACTGAGCAACCACTCGCACAAAATCGGACGCAACCAACGCATGACCTCGAACTTATAATGCTGACGCTTCTCCCCTGAAGAACCAGAAGGAATGTAAAACGAAACCACACTCAAATTTCCGAATCGCGCCTCCACATAACGGCCCTCTTCGTCAAACTCGGCCCAACCCAGCGTAGTGCGAAGCTCATCCGGCTCACACCTACTGTAAATCGCCACCCCGCTATAACCTTTCTTAATCGTCGCATCCCGAAAACACACATGATAGCCAGCCGGAAAAAAATCCGGTCCAACTAGCTGGTGCCTCTGCGCCTTGATTTCCTGCACACACAGCACATCAATGTCCTGAGTAGAAAACCAATCAAAAAAACCCTTACTAAGAGCCGATCGCAACCCATTGGCATTAAAACTGGAAATTCTCAAAAATCACCCAAATTCATATTTTTTTCATTCAATAGTTAAGACATCACAAATGCATAACTACTTTTCCAGAAACTCACATCATCATCACACTGATGACTTACCGGCAGACTGAATGCATTCTATCGACACCACTGACTGGTACTGCAAACACATTTGGCACATTACTCACGTCCCAACACACATGGACACGCTATATTTTCAACACCCACAAAGATAACAATCGATAAGCCAATACTGATCTCAAGCACAAAGACGACTCTGCAAAAAAAGAACGTCCCATTCCAGAATCATAAAAAAATGTAGCCGCTTATAACTTCCCTCTCATAGAAAAATAACCAACATCATGATCCATGAACACAACACCCTATTTTTTTCTTTTCTATTCGTGCTGGTGTCACACCATACTCAGACTGCATTTAATTATGTCGCATGAATGATCGCCAACCATGACACCCAGAAAAAACAAAACATTTCCCATCACTGATAGAAAATCATTACAACGTTACAAAGACCATCTTCCATCATCACTACCGTATCCCCAATCCACCTACTGAAACCGATACAGCCCGACTCATATTCTTGCCCAGCGACCAACAGCACATCATGACTACAACATTAAATATCACCAATATCGCATCGGACATTCTTCTCAAAACAACCATCCTCATTACATTACTTCGGATCCAACACTTCAGAACCACACCAACAAATAAGACAAAATAACCAAAACGCGACTATAACCCTGCCTTACTGCATCACATAGAACGATGACACAACGATAAAACGAACGGCCCTGCTACAAAAAAATCACTACCATGACTGCATCTTAAAGAGTCGACCAAACTCACCCTCATCATGCAACGTCAATACAATTTCATCGGGACTAAAAACTGGAAGATCATTAACACTCCGCTCCGGAAGATCCGAATCAATCAACGTAATCACTGACTGAATCCCGAAACTCGCATATTGCCGAATCACCCTTAGCAAATTTTCCTTCTTACGATCATCCAAAGACTCAAATACCCCATCATGATAAACAAACCGTGGGAATGGATCGTTTGAATACGCACGCAACACTGCCAGATCAAATGCGATACACATTAACCTACGGTAAGTATTTCCAAGATCCGCACTGGTCGGTTTACCAGCAGCATCCGTAATTTCCGCATGAAACTCCAGATGGCCATGTTTATTAGTGGTCACTCTCAATGCCCCATAACAATCAATAACCTCACGGATCATCTCTTTAAAATAGCGACCGATGGAAGCAAAGAGACTCTCTTTCTCCGAACACTGCTGCCGTACATCGGTATTAATCCTCTCCTCCAAATCAATACATTCATGCTTCAGAGTACCAATGTACTGATCCAAGGCCTGCAACTTACGCAAAGGTTCCCGTTGATATTCCAAGAAAGCGACCTCTCCACGCAATGCAATAATCTCATTGCAGAGCGTCTGATACTTTGTGAAAACACCCCGATTCGTTAAAAACGCAAGACCCTCCGCACGCCGTTTCCCTAAATCATCCAACTCCGCATTAATCTCCTTGAGATCGCCCTCAATCTCTGCCAACTCCTCTTGCAAATAATCATGGCGCTCTGCAGTGATGGCACGATTAAAAGCAATCAAGTGCTCAAAATCCTTTTTTATCTGTCCCTGGAAGAGCACCCCTACCTCATCAAACAACACCTGCGCCTCATCCGGGCAGAACAGGATCTGACCTTCCTGCAACGAGGTTTTGACCCTCTTCCAGTGACTCCTCATGGAGTAACGCCTCGCATTCAATGCAGCGATACGCTCATCCACTGTATCCACTAGCTCCTCCGTCAACGCAGGGTCCTGCGCGTGGAAATCAAACGTATCCAATAACGCTTGCTTCTTATTGACCTCATCTTGCTTACGTAATTCTGTGGTTTCAATCTCCTCAAGACTATCAAGCGAGCGACCCCAGGTCTTTCTCAGTAACTCGGCTTCTTTTTTCTTACTTTCAAGCTCCTGTGTTTTCTTGTAATACTCAGCAGCGCAATTTCCATCGAAACCCAATAAATGCGCAAGAAACGGCTTCCAATCAGCATGTTTTACAACAGAATGACTCAGCTCGAAGACCTTAGAGAAATTCTCTTGCGACCTTAATAAATATCCAAGAACCTTCCGATAGGACCACTTGTTGAGCATCCGCCAGCCAAGCAGATCATGAAACAACTGACGCGCATCATCAAACGTCACATCCCAATGGTCCCATTCAATGGGCAACAACGTAGAAAAGTCCTTATCACCTGTCTTATGTCTTTTGAAAGAAATTTTTGTTGCAGATCTGACACTGCGCCGTACCGTTATAAATGACGCATCCTCACATTCCACTTCAAGGAAAAAAACAAAATGATCGAATAACTTTTCATGTTTAAACAAAAATAAATTGCGGTCCCTCTTCGATAAAAAGCAAAAATCGAGTAACCGTCCCAATGTAGTTTTCCCAAGATTATGGGTATCTTTCTTCCTATTCTCTGGCAAGCGAATTTCCGCCATGACCACATTCAGCCCTGGACTAAATTTCACCGGACTGAATACCTGATGGTGATTAGAATAGAGTTTAGATAACTTCATTATTCCCCACATATTCCACTGTATCTGTCGCGCCCCGGTACTCAATCAGCCCCAACAGATAAAGAAAATTCAGTGCCGGCAGAAACAACACATCGCCGCCCGCAATGCGTTGTTTAGCCAAAGCACGCAATACATCATACCGAGAAAACCTGTCCTTTCTCAGCCTCTTCAGCAAGAGCAGTGACAGATGAATGACCGTCAGATCAGGATGTGAGTGTTTCGTTGGACGCAGCATCTTCAGCCTCTTCCGTGCTATCTACCTTCTTTCCAATATCACAATTCCAATACATATAAAAAAGCAGCGCACGTGTCAGCGATTGATGACCACTCTGCGCCAGCACGCTATCACGATTAAACAACAGATCCATCAAGTATTCGACCAACGCATCAAAGTTCTGGTGATCCTTGCGTTTCGCAATAATCTTAAATCTAAAATGTTCAGTGGTCGATGTGTACATCTCTACGAATCTTGTATTTTCCGGTGCCGCAAGAAAATTACGAATAAATAATTCTTCTTTCAGGTAGATGCGCCGCCATTCTTTCTCATACTCCTGGCTCAACTGATTAAGTTCATTTTTCTCTTTATAGGGCACCCATATCACCGGTGAATGATCGGGCAGCACCTGACACCCCTTTTCCTTCAACTGTGCCAACGCCTCAATAATCTCGGCAAGCTCCTGCGTTCTGACAATCAGCGGTGAATCTACAGGATCCAACCCCGCATGATGCACAGCTTCTGGAAAATGATTGAAATACATGTCCAGTTTCTCTAGTCCACAGAGGGAAATCGACTCAACCGGAATTTCACATTGCTTGGAAATATATTCAGTGATTTTTGTGTGTGCCGTCGCTGATAGCCTCCGATTGGTAAACAACATATAGTAATCAAGCTGCTTGGCAGCGCGTAATTTTTTGATACGTGGAATTTCTTCACCAATGACCGTATGACTACTTTTCTCGCTATAGAAATTTTTATCAGAACAGCTAGAGAAAAAGTGATTGGTGTGCTTGGCCTGGATAATCATTGTCCCTGACCACTGGTTTTTATCGCTTGGATAATGCTGCGCGGTACCAATGAATTTTGCATCGCACCCACCGTCCGGACCCTTTGCAAATCCCTGCACCCCAACACCCAGAATCTTCATACATAAAGATACAATCAAACGCTCAAACTGATCTGGCCCCAAATTCGCATAATTAAGATTAATTCTTGCCATCTCTGTTTAATGTTGTAATGCACACGATCATCTGGATACCTAAGAAGATCACCATCTCAATACACTGACACAACGGCCCGAAGACTCGCACACGGAAAGATATTTTACAGCTTGCAGCAATGCCACCTGAAATTCATTAACCTGGATAATACTAAATCATTGCAACTACTTCTCTTGGCTCTTGGCTCTTGGCTTTTGGCTTTTGGCTTTTGGCTTTTGGCTTTTGACTCTTGACTCTTGACTCTTGACTCTTGACTCTTGACTCTTGACTCTTGACTCTTGACTCTTGACTCTTGACTCTTGACTCTTGACTCTTGACTCTTGACTCTTGACTCTTGACTCTTGACTCTTGACTGAAATCATATTGAGCAATCAACACCTATAACGTAAATAGCAACACACGTGCCGCACGCACCGACAATTTCACGACGTTTTGCAACATCCACCAACGCATTTCCTGGACATGCGAGATTCACTTCACAACACCTCAACTACTCCTACCCATCCGTCATAGGCACCCATCAATACCCCACCTCGTTTCTTCATGAATAACCCAGGATACTTACGACGACATATCACCTCTCACCCATCTTTGATTCAATGGCACACACCATTCCCGTAGCAAACACCATCACCGGTAGTCGACAGGACAAAGAAAAACACAACAACGAGACCTGTACATCGCAACAACACCTACATCATCCATTGGCGCAACAATCACCAGCAATTGATGTCACTGCGTTAGCACACCGCCATGTCCACCCCCATCAACAGACAGAAAATATCCAGATAATCCGTCAGCAAAACAACAGCTTTGCTCTGTAAACATCTTCTTTGGACACCTCAATGGCGCAAAATTTTCGCGAAACGTTCGCATTCACTCCAGGGAACCTCCGCACACCATCGCTCCCGATCTGCACGTACTGAGGGTCGAAGTGATACAGCGCACCAAAATAATCTATAGCGTGTGACACAATCCCGCCACAGCAGTCCTTCTATCACGACATTGACTAGCCGTAGATGCAGGCATGGGTGAGATCGTCACCAACTCACCAATCTGAAAAGCACGTTAATGCATAGCAGTGATTTAACTGCAATACCTACATTAGCCAAGCATGATCGAAACGGATCGCGTCCTCATAAAAATGCTTATCAAGTTCAAATCAGCATAAATATTGTCATTACATTTTCAAGAGTCATATCACGAAACCCAAAGGGTTTTAATGCAATTCTTGGAATTGCATATACAAATATATATGCAAAGCGCTAACCAAGTGGCAGTTTAAAATAAACCGATATTAAATTTATCAGGGTAAATTGCAATGCAAACTGTCTTGAAAAAAAGAAAAAAATCAGGATATGGCTATATCCCAGATATAGCTGATATTCGTGACTTTTCATACACCCCAGAGAAATCTGTCATAGCTGCATTACCACCTAAAGTTGATTTAACCCCATCTTTTCAAGTTTACGATCAAGGGCGGATCGGTTCATGTACTGCCAATGCTCTTGCTGCCGCAATTCAATTTGAACGCATCCATGACAAGCAGTCACCTGAATTCATTCCATCACGACTATTCATTTATTATAATGAAAGAAAAATTGAAGGCCACGTTAACTATGATTCTGGGGCGATGATCCGTGATGGTATCAAAGTCCTCCATAAACTTGGGGTATGCCCGGAAAAGGAATGGCCCTACGGCGATACACCTGCAGATCAGAAAACCGAGGAATTTCCACCTGGAGCTCCAGCAAGTAAAAAACCGTCAGATCAATGTTATAAGGAGGCTCGAAACTACAAAATCACCGAATATAGTAGAGTGGCTCAAGATATTGATCACCTTAAAGCTTGCCTCGCTGCAGGTTCACCATTTGTATTCGGTTTTTCAGTGTATAACAGTTGGGTAGGCAATAATTCGCTCCCAGTTAAAATCCCATTACCAACCAAAAACGATAAGCTTGAAGGTGGACACGCCGTCTTGTGTGTCGGATATGATGATGAAATAAGACACTTTCGTATCCGTAATTCATGGGGAAACAACGTCGGAGAAAACGGCTACTTCTGGATGCCTTATGAATACATCAGAAATAGACAATTGGCTGATGACTTTTGGGTGATTAAGACCGTCAGAAAATAAGAAATTAAACTCGCATTAGCAGGATTTATTAAAACTCCCAAGGGGATAACACAATCCAACTTTAAGGTATTGGGTTGCTCTGTCCCCTTGCCCAGCTTAAGACAGAAGCTCACTAAGAAAAACGACTAAAACAGCAGAAAATGACTCAGCAGCCATCGTTTAATATAATTATTTCACTAGAAAACCATAATTCCTGCCCCTTCTCAGAAACAAGCTAGATCGCTAAAACAACCTTTATGATTTAGATCGTGATAAAAGGTCTTATTTATTAACTGGCCTTCCCCCTGAAATTTCGATATTGGCCTGCATATTAGTCATAAAAGGCTTGAAAGCATATTTATTCCACCGCTGCAGAACAAACCAAATCCTGAATATATTAAAATAACGGAATCTTATATCAATAATATCACCATCATCCAATCCAAAATGATCTTGCCCTTGATACTGTACGCTAGCACTGTAATGATCATTATAGATATGCAAAGAATCAATTTTAATATTCATTGAATTAATATTATGAACCGCGAGTCCAAGTCCGTTAAATATATCTTTAACCCGAGTGAATTGTGGATATACCGCACTATTGAGAGCCTCAATGAGATACTCCTTGTTTTCCGACGGGAAAATCCCTCTCTCCCAATCAATATAACTATCAAAGACTGACTTTATTCTTGCCACAGAACCATTCTTTGATCTTTTATTTAGGATTAGATCTTTGAATGCTTTATCAAGTAAAGGATCACTAAAAGGTGTTCCTTTATTATCTTGGAAATTAGATATAAGACTCTGCATCAAACTTGAATAACGACAAAATGATAACACTCCGGCCCAAAAACGGAACTCATCAAACAATATAACTATTGTTTCTTCGTCAGAAATTACTTTATTCTTTCTTATTATAAATCCTTCCTCGTTATTAAAAGGATCTACACAAAATGAAATAAATGACAGTCCATAATCGTGTATTAATTTCTCCTTCGTTAAATCACCACATTTCATATCTGAGGCAGAATAATCATTCATTGGCAGTTCACTACGGAACGCAAAAAAAGGGAAATCCAGAGAAGCAGTGGTCATATAAAATCCAAATAAAACTCTAATAATCGTATCTCTTATCCTATGAAGATAGCCTGTAATTTCTAGTATCAATTAATAATTTGAGAATCAAATGGTCAAATTCTCGTCAAAATTTATGCTGGATCACACCTATCGAGATACACGCAGGCAACGCATCACGCCCCTGTATTCTGGCTCCTGCTTACTAGAATTTTTCCACTATTTCAAACATCCACGGGCTACGAATATTCCTGGAAAGATGCCTCCTTTCCACAAAAAACAGGACCATTGTCATGATGGAGGTGGAAACCGACATAGGATAGTACGACCAACCACACTTAACGCATATCCTCAGCAGCAACACTCACGTCATAAATCAAAGAGGAGATTCCACTGGCGCAATCAGAAAACCATCCATTGCTTGCTCACCAATAGCACCTCAAAAGCACACATCGTTGAGCCAGATGCTCACAAAAAAACTACTGACATCAGTAAACCGATACAACCTTTTAGAACGCTTGGCATCTCTGATCTCAAGATGGATAAACAACATTCCATCTCGATAAATGAGCATTGTTATATCACTTTAGTTTTGTACCAACTAGAGATACGCACAGGACTTCAAAGTCCACCGAACGTCATCACGCTGCGCTGAAATTCAACTTAATACATTAAAATCATTGCTATATATTCGAATTCTAATGAAAGTCTCTCTCTCAATTAAAACTGACAGTACTCGTAAAACAATCACAATAAGAACACCATCCGAAAAGTCCCTCTTGGCACGATAGAGAAGACCGCGCCAGTGGCTATCCTTACAGCTTTATCCTCTCCACATGACTTAGTGACCCCTCTATGTCTCACTACCGCCAACGTTTCCTACAGCTGGCTTTAGACTCAAACGCCCTGTGCTTCGGCGAATTCACGCTCAAATCCGGCCGCATCAGTCCCTATTTCTTCAACGCTGGACACTTTAATTCAGGTGCAAAAACTGCTGCCTTAGCACAGTGTTACGCCGACGCAATTGATGCGGCGAATATGAACTTTGACCTGGTGTTTGGTCCAGCCTACAAAGGGATTCCACTCGCTACAGCACTGGCCTGCGAGTACGCACAGCGTGAGCGCGACCTACTCCTCACATTCAATCGTAAAGAAGTCAAAAATCACGGCGAGGGTGGCACTCTCATCGGTGCACCACTGAACGGACGCAAGATATTGATTATTGATGATGTCATCACCGCAGGCACAGCAATCCGCGAAGTATTACGTATCATCCGCAACGCTGGAGGTACCCCAACGGGGGTTGCTGTAGCCCTGAATCGCCAGGAAATCGCTTCAGAGACCAACCGCCAATCGTCCGTTCAAGCACTGATGGCCGAAACCGGGATCCCTGTCGTAGCGATCGCAACCCTGAACGACCTGTTAGCATTTGTAGAAGAGAACGCCAGTTTGGCCAAGTTTTACGAGCCTCTGCTGGCCTACAAGACCCACTATGGGACCGAAGCACCTGACTGAACAAGCTAAAAAGTGACCTGCGATGTCCATAAAAAAACACTACATCTACTGGAACACCATCTTATTTGTTGCCGTTGCCGCATGGCCGTGGCCTGGCAACACCCAAACATCTAACTCTAAAGCAAAAAAATTGTACTGCTGGCACCAAAATGGACAACGTGTCTGTAGCGACACCCTGCCTGCCGAAGCAGTGAATGACGCACGCGAAGAGTTCAATGCAAAAAATGGGATGCTCAAAGGCGAAGTACAACGCGCGCTCAATGAGAATGAACGTGCCGCCACTGCGTCAGAAGAAGCACAACGGCGCGCAGGCCAAGACGCCCAAGAAACCCGTAAAAGGGCTGACCAAATCATGTTGGCTTCGTTTCAAACCGAAGATGATTTGCGACAAGTATTCTTAAAACGCATCGCAACCATCGACAACAACCTGAAAATCGCCCGTTACAACGCAACCAACCTGCGCCAAGGCTTAGTCAACTTGTTACGCAATGCCAATGAACGGGAACTCGCCGGACAGAAAGTACCAGAGAAACTCGCCGCTGATATCGAGCAACGCCGCCAAGACCTACTGTCACAGCAACGACTGCACACCAGTTTCGAACAAGAACGCGCAACACTTAGCGGAGAAATCGAAGAAACCTTACAACGTTACCGAGCATTGAAAAGCAGTGAGGCAAATGCCTCACCACTCGCGGAACCATAAACATTAAAAGATTTAGAACACCAGTACCTGACCGGGTAGTAATGCCTGCAGATGCGTGCGGAATGCACTCTGAATCCGCTCCAATCCAGCCTGCGTGTCAGCCTCAAAACGCAACACCAGTGCAGATGCAGTGTCAGAAACGCGTACTAGCCCCCAACCATCAGTGAAATCAGCACGCAAACCATCAAAGGCGAACAAACGAGCACCATCGAACACACCGCCCTCAACGCTACGCTGCACTTCCTCAATAAAGGACTGTACACATGCCTGCGCATCACCCTCGACAGACTGCTCCATTTGCGCAGTGAAATAAGCATGGGGCAATGCAGCAAACACCTGAGACGGATTATCCTCGCGCTGCGCTAAGATCTCCAGCAAACGCGCCGCCGCATACAGAGCATCCTCAAAACCATAC
This sequence comes from Xylella fastidiosa, assembly GCF_011801475.1. Classification (NCBI taxonomy): domain Bacteria; kingdom Pseudomonadati; phylum Pseudomonadota; class Gammaproteobacteria; order Lysobacterales; family Lysobacteraceae; genus Xylella; species Xylella fastidiosa. The sequence goes on along the minus strand of NZ_CP044352.1, from coordinate 153,937 downwards.
CAGCGTTCTTTGAAGAAGAAATAGCCACTCATTTCACCAGCCAACTCGGCACCGGTCTCGCGCATCTTAGCTTTGATGGAGGAATGCCCTATCTTCCACATCAACGGGCTGCCGCCATTGCGCAATACATAATCAGACAACTTGCTAGTACATTCAGCATCATAGATCACCAAAGCACCCGGATTCCTCTGTAGCACATCCGTCGCAAACAACATCAACACGCTATCCGATAAAATGACCTCACCTTCTCGAGTCACCACTCTGAGACTTTCCGCATCCCCATCAAAAGCAAGACCCAAATCGGCATCGGCCCGCTCAACCCGCTGAATCAACTTCTGCAGATTCCCTGGCTCGCCCGAATCAGGATGGACAATAAGGGAAACACCATCAATATCACCGTACAGTGACACCAGATCCGCACCAATCGCCTTAAATAAACGTGACAGGATCTCTTCAGCCGCACCGTGACCAGGATCAACAACAATCTTCAGCGGACGATTCAACTGCACATCATCAGCAATACGCTGAATGTAATCGTCAACCACATCACGCTCACTCAAACTGCCGGAGTCAACGGACGCATATAAGCGACCATTGGTGATGCACTGATACAAATCGCTCATCGCCTCACTGGATAAGGACTCACCACCAAGCACGATCTTGAAACCGTTGTAATCATGAGGATGATGCCCCCCTGTGACCGCAACGCAACTCCAAACGCCAAGATGGCAGGCAGCGAAATACACTACAGGGATCGGCACCAAGCCGATGTCTACCACATTGCAACCGGCATGACGTAGACCATCACTTAATGCTGCGGACAACTCAGAACTGGACACGCGGCCGTCACGGCCAATCACAATGTCACTCAAACCTTTGGCCTGCATCGCACTGCCGATCGCTTGACCGATCAACTTCGCCACACCTGGGTTCAACTCGCTAGGGACCACACCGTGGATATCGTCTTCATGGAAAAGACTAGGTTGAACCACCGCTTCCAAATTGAACTGAAGATGCAGCGACGACGACAACGCAACGTTGTTTTCCTTGTTTTCCTTGTTTTCCTTGTTTTCCTTGTTTTCCTTGTTTTCCTTGTTTTCCTTGTTTTCCTTGTTTTCCTTGTTTTCCTTGTTTTCCTTGTTTTCCTTGTTTTCCTTGTTTTCCTTGTTTTCCTTGTTTTCCTTGTTTTCCTTGTTTTCGTCATTCAAAACGATCGCGCGCTCCGGCGCCTCCTGCATCACACTTTCACGCAAAGTAACCTGTTCTTGTTCTGCATCGGCCATTTGCCCGTGACGCCTGGGTAGCATCCTATGCCCACCCGCAACTAACAACAGGACCGCCGCAACTAGCGCAAACACCCCTACCACAATCAAAGATGGCAGCAATCCCAAATCAAAAGGGACGTTTTCCAGCTGCGGCACAGCGGCAGCCATACGCAAGTCAGCCCAACCCAGCGGTTTAGCCAATGCCTCACCACCACTGGCTAACGCGGCGCTACCGCGCTCGACCACCGTATAACTCCCCTGACGCAATGCCAAGTAAGTGCTATTGGGCACCTCAATCGCATCCAACACACTTATCAAGCCACGTAGCGGCAGGCGAAGATAGACCACCGCCGGAGCTTGGCCAAGCTTGACCATCACAGCCATACCCAAGCCAATCTGAGTACCGTCACGTACAACCCATGCCTTCACACCATCACCACCAAGAGCCGCCTCTATCAGCCCAAGGCGGGCATAACCGGAGCGCGCCACATCCGCATAAGCAGCACTCAGATCGCCGGTCAGAACCTGTACATCCTCAGTGCCTGGAAATTGCTCACGAACCGCTGCAGCTGCTGCCGTGACGTCACCTCCACCCAGCACCTGTACGATGGCCGGACGCTGCACCACATTTTGCAACTGCTTAACCTGAGCAGACAGCACCTGAAGCAATGACGCAACAGCACCATCACGTGCCTGCTCGAGCTTCTGCTGCACCACATTCTGGCGCCACTGTATGTACGCCCCCAACAAAACACCCCTGCCAGCAACAAACACAACATCGCCAAAAGAAATGCAATCCGGCGTCGTTTCATCGGCAAAATCAACTCGTTTCCAATTGTCACGCTCATCTGTCTTCCTCCGTCAACGCACGCCAGTGTGACCAAAACCACCCGCTCCACGCCCACTTTCAACAAAAGTATCCACTACCTGAAGCACTACACGCACAATTGGTAACACAACCAACTGGGCGATACGGTCGCCAGGCTCGATAGTAAAAGCCTCGCGCCCACGGTTCCAAACACTCACCAACAACGGCCCCTGATAGTCTGAATCAATCAAACCCGTGCCATTGCCGAGCACAATCCCATGACGATGTCCCAAACCGGAACGAGGCAATACCACTGCACACAAGCTCGGGTCAACTAAGTGAATCGCTATACCCGTAGAAAGTAACTCCGCATCCCCAGGAACCAGAGTCATTGGTGCATCCAGTGCCGCCCGTAAATCAAGCCCAGCACTTGCTTCCGTCGCATAGGTCGGCAGCGGCCAAACGGTACCGAGACGAGGATCCAGAATCTTGATCTGCAGTGGTTTTACAGCAGCACTCATGTCTGCATCCTTTCAGCAATCAGTGCCAGCAGGCGCTCAGCCAACTCCACCTTACTGCAACTAGCGAAAACGCGTTCGCCACCCTGCCAATACGCAGTGACAGCATTGTCATCACTTTCAAAACCGTTTCCAACAATCCCAACCTGGTTGGCGATAATCAAATCCAAGTGCTTGGCAGCCAATTTACCGCGTGCGTAGCACGCAACATCATGCGTCTCTGCAGCGAAACCAACCACAAATTTCAGGTTAGCCGTCTGCGCTGCCACCTCTGACAAGATGTCTTGGGTACGCACCAACTCCAGGATCAGCGTCTGGCCAGACTTCTTGATCTTTTGTGGCAACACCGATTTAGGTGCGTAATCAGCCACCGCAGCTGCACCGATGTAAACATCCGCGGGGAACGCGCTGAGGACTGCATCGCGCATCTGTGCCGCCGAACGTACATCCACCCGAATCACCCCAGGTGGAGTTGGCTGATACACCGGACCAGCCACCAACACCACCTCAGCCCCATGGGACACCGCCGCACTAGCCAAAGCAAAACCCATCTTGCCACTGCTGCGATTGCCAAGGTAACGCACCGGATCCAAATCTTCGAATGTGGGTCCAGCACTAATCACAATGCGCTGCCCATGGAACAAACCACCGTGAACTGGAGCTGGAGACACCCCCTGAACCAACGCAACAACAATCGCCTCTGGTTCGCTCATACGGCCCAACCCAGACACACCTTCTGCCAACGGACCATCCTCTGGTCCGATGACCTGCACACCACGCCCCAACAACATCGCAACATTCGCCTGAGTCGCTGGATGCAGCCACATATTGTGGTTCATCGCTGGGCATATGATCAGCGGCGCCGTTGTCGCCAAACACAGAGTCGTCACCAAATCATCCGCCAAACCATGCGCCAACCGCGCGATCACATCAGCACTAGCAGGAGCAATCAAAACACGCTCGGCCCAACGCGCCAACTCAATATGCCCCATCGCCTGTTCAGCGTTACCATCCCACAGCGTGGTACGGGTCGATTGGCCAGACAATGCCTGGAAACTAAGTGGCGTGACAAACTGCTGCGCACTAGCAGTCATCGCAACCTGGACCTGAGCACCCGCACCACAAAGGCGGCGCACAAGCTCAAGCGATTTATAAGCAGCAATACCACCACTGACACACAACAGCAAACGCTGTCCGTTCAATGACCGTGGCTGATGAGATCCAGTCACCTCAGTTGATTCCTACAGTTAATTAGGACGACTAGATTAGCCGATGATCCATTCCAGTCTGATATCAGAGAAGCATGAGACTAGGCATCCTACACAGATGCACATCAACAACTGGCCTACGCATGAACGACCACGTGAAAAACTGCTGGCCCACGGTGCCGCCACACTTTCGGATGCAGAACTGCTCGCAATCTTCCTAGGCTCCGGCCTACGCGGTCATGACGCCGTGCAAACTGCACGTAACCTGCTGCACACTCATGGTCCACTACGAGAACTGCTGGACCGACCTCCAGGTGATCTCATGCGCCTGCCCGGGTTAGGTCTGGCACGCGCATGCAAACTCACCGCAGCACTGGAATTAAGCACCCGCCACCTGGCAGCCGCCCTGCAACGCGGCGCAAGTATCCACGATCCAATCAGCGCCGGACGCTATTTCGCACAGCGCCTACGAGCGAATCCAAATGAAGTCTTCGCCGTCCTATTTTTAGACAATAGGCACCGCGCGATCAGCTTTGAAGAATTGTTCCACGGCACCATCAACGGTGCCGAAGTACATCCACGCGAAGTCGTACGACGCGCATTAACTCTGAACGCAGCGGCAGTGATCGTCGGCCATAATCACCCATCCGGTAATCGCGAACCATCACCAGCCGACCAAATGATCACCCAACGCTTGAAAAACGCCTTAGACCTCATCGACGTGCGCCTAGTCGACCACTTCGTGATTGGTGACGGTGCGCCGGTCTCATTCGCCGAACATGGCTGGCTATAAACCTGGAAGACACCTATTCAGCGTATGGGAGGGCTGCCAAGCAGCCTACAAACTGAATGCTAACGCGCTCCTCATACAAACGGTCAGATAAAATTACGCTATCTATCGCCACACACCCACACCCACGTGAAAGCCCCAGTCCGCGCCCTGATTTGCCAAGGCATCGAAGCATTGCGTAGCAATGGCACCTTACCTACTAATACTCTGCCTCCAGATTTCGTAGTGGAACGTCCAAAGACGCGCAAACATGGCGACTTTGCGACCAACGTAGCAATGCTGCTCAGCAAAGCGACTGGCAGCAATCCCCGCCTACTGGCACAGACTCTGGTTGCAGCACTGCCAACCAGCGCCGACATTGCACGGATAGAAATCGCCGGCCCAGGCTTCATCAACTTCCACCTGCATCCAGTCGCGTACCAGCGTGAAACAATCAACGTGCTTAAACAGGATAACGACTACGGTCGGAACCTGTCCGGCCAAAGTCGCACCGTCGGAGTGGAATACGTCTCAGCCAATCCGACAGGTCCACTGCATGTCGGTCACGGACGCGCCGCAGCCATCGGTGACTGCCTTGCGCGTTTACTGGAAGCCAATGGCTGGAACGTCAAACGCGAGTTCTATTACAACGACGCCGGCGTACAAATCGAGAATCTTGTCCGCTCAGTGCAGGCACGCGCACGCGGACTGAAGCCTGGAGACGCCCTTTGGCCAACAGATGCCTACAACGGCGAGTACATCGCCGACATTGCCAAAGCCTATTTGGCTGGCGACAGCATCAACATGGTAGATACCATCATCACCAGCACCAAAAACGTCGACGACACAGCAGCAATCCACCACTTCGCCGTCAACTACCTACGTAACGAACAAAACCACGACCTGGCCGCATTTAACGTCGATTTCGATATCTACTTTCTGGAAAGCTCGCTTTACAAAGATGGCAAAGTCGAAGAAACAGTCCAGAAACTGATCAATTCCGGCCACACCTATGAGGAGGGCGGCGCACTGTGGCTGAAGTCAACCCATTTCGGTGACGACAAAGATCGGGTCATGCGCAAATCCGACGGTAGCTACACCTACTTCGTACCAGACATCGCATACCATTTAAGCAAATGGCAACGTGGCTACGAACGCGCAATCACCGAACTAGGAGCCGACCATCACGGTTCACTGGCACGCGTCCACGCTGGACTACAAGCATTAGAAATAGGCATCCCGCCCGGCTGGCCAGAATATGTGCTGCACCAAATGGTCACTGTCATGCGTGGTGGCGAAGAAGTGAAGCTCTCCAAACGTTCTGGAGGCTACGTCACGCTACGTGACCTGATTGAGGAGACCAGCACCGATGCAACACGCTGGTTTCTGATCGCACGCAAACCCGATTCACAACTTACCTTCGACATCGACCTGGCCCGTCAAAAGAGCAACGACAACCCTGTATTCTACGTACAGTACGCATACGCCCGCGTCTGTAGCCTGATGCACCAAGCCCATGAAAAGAACTTAAATTACGATCAAACCAGCGGCATGGCGTCCCTTGATCAACTTTCAGACAACACCTCACTGTGTCTGATGATCGAGATATCACGCTATCCTGAAATCGTGCAAATCGCCTGCGAACTGCTGGAACCTCACCTGATCGCACAATACCTGCGTGAATTAGCGCATGCATTCCATACCTGGTATCACAACACACCCGTACTGGTAGAGAACGCAGTAGAACGCAACGCAAAGCTGACACTGGCCTGCGCAACCAGGCAAGTCCTCGCCAACGGCCTGAACCTACTCGGCGTCGGCACCCCGGAAAAGATGTGAATCAAACACACCGCTATGAAGAAGTAATTGGAGAAGTTGATGGCAACACCGCGCGCTAGAAACCAAGCACGGCGCAACACTAATAATGCCCCTCCAGGATGGGTATGGCTGATTGCCGGTGCGGCGATCACTGCAATCGTATTTCTGGCAGCGCCAAAATTATTCAAGAAAAATGACGGCAGCCTTTTGCACATCGATGCGAATTCCAACCCAAACGCGCAACCGGCGCCCGTGGCCGACCACAACACCCCTATTGCGCAGCCATCCAAGCCAACCACCAAGGACAAACCAACCCCAAAACAACAGGAATACGACTTCTACACCCTGCTACCTGGCAAGGAAGTACCTACATCCAACGGTGACCGAATAGAGAAAGCAAACACCGTGCCCAGCAACACACCGCCCAAGATAACCAGTACACCAGTACAAACCACCACCAACGATCCCAAACCTTTACCGGAACCGCTCTCCCCTAGCCCAGCACCGATACCCGTCACCCCAAAAAAACCAACCCCAGCCCCTACAAGCCCACCTCCGGCAGTGATCGCGGACACCACCCGCTACATTTTGCAGGCTGGCTCATTCGGCACCTCCAATGAAGCGGAATCGACCAAAGCCCGGCTTGCCATGCTCGGCTTGAGTGCGCGCATCGAATCAACCAACATCGGAGGCAAACAACTGTACCGCGTGCGTATGGGACCATATAGCAACGCCAACGAACTGGCAGAAGCCAGAAAAAAAATCGATAGTAACGGCTTGCAAGCCATCACCATCAAAACCCATTAATCACAGGACCGTCTGCACCAAAACTCCCAACACCGTGGCCACATGCAGCAATCGTTTTCACTCCCACCAACCATGCACAGCGTCGTCGATACAACCATCTACCACTATCCGCCACATACAGACACGCCATGACTAAAACCATATTGATCACAGGAGCCACATCCGGCTTCGGCAGAGCCGCCGTGCATCGCTTCGCCAACGCCGGCTGGCGTGTCATCGCCACAGGACGCCGCATTGAGCGCCTGGAAGCACTCGCCGCCGAATGGCCTCCTGGACACATCCACATCACCGCCTTCGATATGCGGGATAGCGCCACACTACACACCGCGATTCAAACGCTACCAGCAGACTTTGCCGACATCGACGTCCTGGTCAACAACGCTGGTCTGGCACTGGGCACCGCACCAGCACAACACGCCGACCTGGCACAGTGGCGGGAGATGATCGACACCAACATCACCTCATTGGTGACCTTAACCCACCACGTCCTACCGACACTGATCGAACGCAAAGGCACGATCATCAACATCAGCTCCGTCGCCGCGACCTATCCCTACACAGGCGGTAATGTTTACGCTGGCACGAAAGCATTTGTGAAACAATTTTCCCTGGGCCTGCGCTCGGATCTCCATGGCACCGGCGTACGCGTGACCAGCATAGAACCAGGGATGGCCGAGACCGAATTCACCTTAGTCCGTACTGGCGGCAACCAAGCCGCTTCCGACGCTCTGTATCGTGGCGCTCACCCGATCACAGCCGAAGATATTGCCGAACAAATCTTCTACGTCGCCACACTACCACCACATCTCAACATCAATCGGCTAGAGATCATGCCCGTTAACCAATCGTTCGCTGGCTTCCAAGTCGCACGACAACAGCAATCACAATTGATCACCCCGCCCCACACACTTCCCACTCACTCCAGCGGCACATCTGACAAATAGGGATAACCCGTCAGACCGGCTTCCAACATATCGCTCAATGCCTTGGACTCCGCAGCAGACATCCCCGCCGCCGCAATACGTTGCGCATAAACCCTGCGCACCTCATCAAGCGCATAACCGACATAGTCCAACATCACATCGGTCGTATCACCGCAACGCTGCTGCGCAATACGATACCCCCTGCCGTCGACTGCAACCTCAACCGCATCGGTATCGCCAAACAAATTATGGATATCGCCAAGGATTTCCTGATAAGCACCCACAAGGAAAAAGCCAATCCTGTAAGCCTCGCCATGACGCAACACATGCAGAGGCAACGCACTGTCCAGACTCTCGTTTTCCACATACTGCTTGACCGTACCATCTGAATCGCAGGTCAAATCACAGACCACACCACGTCGGGTCGGTACCTCGTTCAAACGCTCAATGGGGACAATCGGAAAAATTTGATTGATAGCCCACACATCCGGAATCGACTCAAACACACTGAAATTGACAAAATATTTATCAACCAAGCGCTCATTCAGCTCATCCAACACCGGACGGTGACTCTTCTCCTCGTGACTGAGACGCTCCCGCACCCCATGCGAAATCGCATAAAACAAATCATCAATACGTGCGCGATGCACCAAATCAATCTGCCCGAGGGTGTAAGCCGCCAATCCCTCAGCATGAAAGTGCTGTGCTTCATAAAACAACTCTATTGCCGGACGCGCATCCAACTCCCCGTAAATCTCGCGCATGTGGCGAACCACCGCAGGCTCATCATCACACACCCCTGGCACCCGACCCTCCGGCACCGCTTCGACCTCGGTCACATTAGCGATCAGCACCGCATGATGCGCCGTCATTGCACGACCACACTCCGTGACAATGCGTGGCGGCACCAAATCATAATCCTCACACGCACTCGCCAGCGGCTGCACGATATGACTGGCATACGCCTGCAGACCATAATTGATCGAACAGTCACTACGCGAACGCGTGCCCTCGTAATCAATGCCAAGACCACCACCAACATCCACATGCGTGATCTTCGCACCCAAGCGCGAAAGCTCGACAAAGTAACGGGTCGCCTCACGCATCCCCTTAGCGATATCACGCACATTGGAGATCTGCGACCCCATATGAAAATGCATCACATTTAAACAATCTGCATACTCAGTACCACGCAACACCTTCCATACATCCAACACTTGACGCGGCGACAAACCGAACTTTGCCTTATCGCCACCGCTGTTCTGCCATTTCCCGGCACCCAACGACGCCAAACGCACCCGGACGCCCAAACCAGGCAATACATCGAGCGTTTTCGCCTCCTCAAGCACCATTCTCAATTCAGACGGCTTCTCAATCACAATAAAAGTCTTCAAACCAAGCTTGCGTCCGATCAACGCAAGACGGATGTACTCCCGATCCTTATACCCATTACAAACAATCAACCCACCCGGACGCGATAACGCCAACACCGCCATCAATTCCGGTTTGCTGCCGGCTTCCAAACCGAAACCATCCCCCTGGTGACTCGCCAGAACACCCGCCACACCGCGATGCTGATTGACCTTAATCGGGTAAACCGCAGTGTAACCACCTGCATACTCCCACTCGGACTGTGCCTGAGCGAACGCCGCCTGCAATTTACCCAGACGATGCCCCAAAATATCAGGGAAACGCAGCAGCAGCGGTAACTTGGCACCTGCAGCACGCGCAGCATCCACAACCTCTGGGAGCGAGATCCGCACACCATCCCCACCGAGCGGCATCACCACCATGTGCCCAGCATCGTTCACCTCGAAATACCCATCAGCCCAATGCCGGATCGAATACGTCTTGTGGGCCAGATCTTGAGACCAGGTCATGGATAAAAATCTTCAATAAAGCCAAAGGAGCCGCATTCTACAAGCCTTGGATACCAGCGACCGTTAGAATGCACATCACACAGCCACATCCACCACAAAACAGCACATCACATCCCCCGTGACTACATCCCATCCCAAACAGATCACGGCCACGTTGACACCTTCCCGCAGCACCTTGCTCCACACCGGAACAGGCCACCTACCAGCCAAAGATTCTCCACATGACCACCAACGACACCTGGTTCACCGAACATTTCCAAACAACCGGCTCAGCGATCGGCTTCCGCGTCACTGGCAAACTAGATGAAGTGCAATCACCATTCCAGAAAATCGAAATCTACAACAGCACCGACTGGGGCAAACTCATGGTGATCGACGGCGCATTAATGCTCACCAGTAGAGACAATTTCCTCTATCACGAAATGATCAGCCATCCAGCACTATTCACCCACACCGCCCCAAAGTGCGTGGTGATTATCGGCGGCGGCGACTGCGGGACACTGCGCGAAGTCCTCAAACACCCAGACATAGAACAAGTCACCCAATGCGATATTGATGAACAAGTCACACGCATGGCGGAAAAACATTTCCCTGAACTATGCACCTCCAACAACGACCCACGCGCCACACTGCTGTTCAGCGACGGCGTGGCTTATATGGCCGATTGCCCAACCAACAGCGTGGATGTGATTATCGTCGACTCAACCGACCCTGTCGGACCAGCCAAAGGCTTATTCAACAGAACCTTCTACGAAAGCTGTTTCCGCGCCCTAAAAAATGATGGATTACTCATACAACAATCAGAATCACCATTGGCACTACTAGAACTCATCAAAGAAATGCGCCATGAAATGAGCAAAGCCGGCTTCAAAGCATTCAAGACACTACCGTTTCCACAACCTTGCTATCCCACCGGCTGGTGGAGCGTCACCCTATCCAGCAAACAACCCAACGCGAACTTTGCATTTCGCCAAACCGACGCCCAAACCAAACCCTTCGACACCCTGTACTACAACGCACACCTGCATCATGGTGTACTCGTCCCGCCCCCCTTCATCGCACACGCATTAGGCGAGTAACCCCAAAACCAACCGCATTTGAATGCCTGCTGTTGCCAGCCATCAGCGGGCAATCCCATGCCCCCTACGCACAATAGCGTGCTCACACTAACACCGGCACCGCAGCAGCACCTCCTCCTCTAATCACGACTCACATGCTGACAAAGACACAAAATAGCAATTGGTCCATCACATTCGAGAGATCCCCCGCTTTGTGTAAAACCTTACCCCGCCCCAATTACAGAACACTCAGAAAGCAAAGAAAACACCATTGCTTCCACACACTCTCAAACGGTCATCAAAAAAATAAGATAACAACAAACATTACACCTGCTTACTAAATATCTTCTTAGAAAACTTATGCGCAATACTAATCGACGGCTTATCTATGTATTTCTCAAAAATAAAAGACACCAGAACACACACCAACACATAACAAGCAAAATTAACCAACAAAGATGCCTTTCCCATAGAGAGACTGACATACACATACGATGAAAGAGAACAAAGTATTACAAAATGAAGCAAATAAAGAGAAAAAGAAATGCCACCAAAAAATTGAGTAATGCGCCATTGAAGTATTTTTTCACCAAACCCTTGAACAACTGATGCTGTAATAAAACAAGCTCCGATCAAGTTGTAAAACGTCTTCTTATCCCACACCTCCAAATCACCAACCATAACTCGAGGAAGAAAATTGTAGATCGAATTTTCGAACTGGAAGCCCCCAAAATAGAAACCGATAAAAAAGAATACCGCCCTCAATCTTGATGACTTCTTTAGCTCATTCAAAAAAGAGCCAAGAAAAATAGCGTAGAAGTATATTGAATCCTGCCTGTGTATCACATATATCAACAGAAGAACCATCAATGCTGATAAAAAAGTGTAACGTTTTGGCTTCGAAATATAAAAAAGCAACACATACAAAGAGCCAATAAACTCGATTTTCAAGGTCCAAAGAGGAGGAATAAGAGCACTATTCCCAAAAATAATAGATTGGAATACAGACTCTTTAACAGCATCCGATAGCAAAATCCCACTAGGAAAGAAATTCTTTAACCATTCAGTGGACCCAGACATATCCGCCGCATGCACATTCAAATAAAGACCCGATACATAAACAACATACGATATTGAAATGGCAAAAAAGATCGGTATATTCAGTCTAAGATAACGCCCCCACAGTCTTTTACTTAAAACTCCGCTTGATTCATCTTGATTGTAATATGGCATCGTTAACACATAGCCAGACAACACAAAGAAGATAAGAACAGCAAAATGTCCGTTATAAAAAATGCTCACCATTGGGGATGTAAGAACATCGAACAACCCACTAGGATGATGATTTTTTGCAAAAATTGACGGGTAATTTTTATGAAGCATTGATGGCAAAAAAGCAGCCACAAAATGCGAAACAGCCACATTAAAAGCCGCTATCCCTCGAAGCCCATCAACACTCCTGTTTTTCATAAACAAATCCTTGTGAAAATAACATTTAAAATTCTAAATCATCGCTATTACTAACGAAACACGTCATCTTAGATGATCAGATTCTTAACCGGCGACACCTCTGGTATCAGCGCTGACTAACGTACTAGGGTAACGCTGACTCCGCTTTCTGACATCAGCGAGCTATTCGTTTGATCCAAACCAATATAAACATCTGTCATACCGCGCGTCGTGACCCGTTACGGTCAAAGAACCTCTGAATCTCCGCGTTTTTGAGCGTTCAATAAAAACCAACCAGGATTATTCCACCGTGACACTCTTCGCCAGATTACGTGGCTTATCCACATCAGTACCACGTACCAACGCAGTGTGATAAGCCAACAACTGCACAGGAATCGTGTGTACTAACGGCGACAATACCCCCGTGTGGCGCAGCGTACGAATCACATGCAAACCTTCCGATTCACTAAAGTGACTGTCCTGATCAGCAAACACAAACAGCTCCCCACCGCGCGCGCGCACTTCCTGCATATTGGACTTCACCTTTTCCAACAGACTATCGTTCGGTGCAATCACCACGACCGGCATATCAGCATCCACTAACGCAAGTGGCCCATGCTTCAACTCACCCGCCGGATATGCCTCAGCATGGATATAAGAGATTTCCTTCAGTTTGAGCGCACCTTCTAACGCAATCGGATAATGCAAACCGCGACCAAGAAACAACGCATGATGACGCGACGAAAAACACTCCGCCCACCCAGCAATCTGCGGTTCCAGATTGAGTGCTTGCTGTACGCTGCAAGGCAATTGGCGCAATTGCTCCAAATACGCCGCTTCACCCTCGGCATCAACAGCCCCACGCAACACCCCCAATGCCACAGCCAACTGGAACAGCACCACCAGCTGAGTGGTGAATGCCTTCGTCGAAGCCACACCAATCTCTGGGCCTGCACGGGTATAGCAAATCAACTCACTGATCCGCGGAATCGCACTGTCAGGAGCATTACAAATCGACAGCGTATGACGGTGACCTAATGCTTTGGCGTACTTCAACGCCTCCAATGTATCCAGCGTCTCCCCAGACTGGGAAATCGTGACCACCAAATGCTGTGGATTGACATACGCCTTACGGTAACGGTACTCACTAGCAATCTCCACCTGACATGGCAAACCAGCAATCGCCTCAATCCAATAACGCGCGGTCAAACCAGCGTAGTAACTGGTGCCACACGCCAAAATCTGGATACCCGTAATGCCACGGAACACCGACTCGGCCTGCGCACCGAACAACATGGGTGGAAATCCAGCCGCATCAATCGCCGCCTCCATCGTATCGGCAAGCACCCGAGGTTGCTCATGAATCTCCTTCTGCATGAAATGACGGAACTCCCCCAATTCCAACGAAGACAGCGACACATTCGACAGATGCAATGAACGTTCCACTGGACACTGTTCCGCATTGAAAATACTGATTCCATCACGGCGAATCTCCGCAGTATCGCCATCCTCCAAAAAAATCACCTGACGTGTTGCTTGGATGAGCGCAGAGATGTCAGAAGCAACAAAACTCTCACCATCCCCTATACCAATCAATAACGGGCACCCCATCCGAGCGCAGACAAAACGCCCTGGTTCAGCCTGACTCATCACCGCCAACGCATAGATCCCCGTCAGCGCCTTGACCGCACACTGCAACGCCCCCAGAAGATCACCACCTTGCTGCATGTAGTAATGAATCAGATGCGCAATGACTTCCGTATCCGTCTGCGACTGGAAGACATAGCCAAAGGCAGACAGACGCTCGCGCTGCACCTCGTAATTCTCAATGATCCCGTTGTGCACCAACACAACACCGTGGCTCACATGTGGATGCGCATTGGCCTCGGTCACTCCCCCATGCGTTGCCCAACGCGTATGACCGATACCAAGCGATGCTGTAAATCCCTCTTGCGTTGCGGCGACAGCCATTTCAGCAACCCGCCCAGTACGACGCACCCGCCGGATTGACCCGCTCTCAAGCACCGCGATACCGGAAGAATCATACCCTCGATATTCCAACCGCTTGAGGCCCTCAATCAACACAGGAACCACGTCACGGCCAGCAATAGCACCGACAATACCGCACATAAGACAGCCACAGAATGTAAAGCAGACATTGTAACGATGTCGCCCCTTAACCTCCGCACCCTCTGACAGCGACCTACAAAAAAGCGCGCAACCTGCTCACCACAACATCACCTCGCACACCGATGCAACGCGATAACACCTGGTATTGGCACTCCCCATAAAACCTCAGCCAAACCAACACAGATGCCGCCGGCCCCGCCTTCCCCCGGCGGGAAGAACACATCCAATCAAAAAGATAAAAATAAATATCCCGCAAACATCACCGGACCAACCGCCACTGCAACCGACCTGCGCTGACCCTTTACACAACACAAAGCAACCCATCGCCCACCATACACTGCAAATAAACCTACAGCCCTCCCACGACTGACCGCGATACGCTTCAGCATCGCATCCATCCCCACCTGGCATTCTGCCCTCCACACACCTCCTCAAACTGCCGTTCTTCAACCATGCTGCAAACCCACCATGTCCATCCCACACCGCACTTCACCGCTCATTGGCCGCCGCCTGCTGGCACTCAGCTACGACTTACTACCCATACTGGCACTCTGGCTCCTGGTCGCACTCCTGTTCACCCTTGCTTACACCCTATCCGGCCATCGCCTACATGAAAACATTGCCCCATTCAGTCCCTGGCAATGGCTACTGTGGCTATGTTGCTGGTGCACAACCGGCCTGTATGCCACCGTCAGTTGGCGCTACGGTGGCCAGACCTTGGGCATGCGTCCGTGGCAACTGCGTGTGGTCGCCACCACCGGACACACACCGCCGGACTGGTGCAGGCTGTGGTGCCGCTACGCTGTCGCCAGCGTGTCGCTCGCTGCCCTTGGATGCGGATTCTGGTGGGGATGGTTGGACCCTGATGGCCGCACCTGGCACGACCGCGCAAGTCGAACCCGCCTAGAACGATTACCACGCCACTCACCAACACAACCGCTCAACGATGCTGCCGCCGGAACAACCAATACGACCCGCACAACATCACCATTGGAGGCAATAAATAAAAAATCTGGTAATTGAGCTTGAGCACACTGGCAATGCGCTCAAAAAACATCTGCAACATCCAAAAACTCAGCGCAAACAAAATACCTAAGAACGTCCGCTTACCCATACCGCCACTACGTAGCAGACCGAAAGAAAACGGAATCGCTGCCAAACACAGCGCCAACACATTGACCGGGTAAAACCAGCGACTCCAGTACTGCCCCTCGAAATCGCGCGCATCCAAGTGATTACGGCGCCGGTACTCAATGCTTTGCACAAGCTCGTGCGCAGACAGATTACGTGGCTTCGCCAAACCCGCCGCAAGCACCGCCGGATCAAGCCGTGATCGCCAAGGCAAACTGTCGAAGGTCTCACGCTGCACCCCACGTTCACTGAACGTATCCCGTTGCACCTGCTGAAGTATCCAAACATCCTGATGATGTTCCACCCGAGCAGCACGCGTCATACTTTGCAACCGCCCATCGGCAGCCAACTGATACAAACGCACATCATGCAATATCAACATGATGCCGCCGCTATCCAGGCGTTTCTCCTCACCACTACGCGCATTGAGAAACACCTCACCCTCACGCGCCCAAAAACCGGAATAACGCGCCCCGGTCATATCGCTCTTGTACTTAGCACTGGCCTTCAATATGTCTGCTTGGGCTTGCGCCCAAGGACCCAGCGTCTCCCCAGTCAGCACCATCAGCCCAGTGCCCATCCCAATCATCATCATCACCGACAGACTCAACCGCGTGCGCGAGACCCCCAGCGCACGCAGCGCCGTTAACTCGGAGGTAGCCGCCAACTGGCCCAACCCTAGCAACATCCCAATCACTGCTGCAGTTGGAAATAACGTATAAGCACGGCGCGGCACCGTGTAAGCGATATAAGCAATCGCATGACCAAAACTGTAACTGCCCTTGCCGATGTCGCGTACCTCACTGGCAAAACCATTCACCACATCCAGACCCAACAACACCAACCATGTCAACAACACCGTAGCAACGACAGCACGCGCAACGTAACGATCATGCAAACATGGAAATAGTTTCATCGGCTTCTCCGCGGCCACGGCATCCAGCAGCCACCGCGGGCATACAAACATACTGCCACCAACAGCAGCGGCAACGTCAGCCACCACAAGCCCCACACAGGAGAAATCTTGCCGTTGGCGATCCACTGAGTACCGACAATCATCAGATTGGTGCCCACCATGTAGACCAAGAAACACATCATGACAGCCCCATAGCGTTGCTGACGCGGAGCGCTGCGTGACAGCGGCAATACCAACAACGCAAATGCCAATGCCAACAATGGAGGCGCAAGCCGTGCATGCAACTGCGCCTGCGCCTCGCGACGCGGATCACCGATCAAATTGAACGTGGGTAAAATATCGGGATGATTGCTGTCATACACCACGGACAGCTCAGGCAACAACGCATCATTGCGCGCAAAAGTCAGCACACGGTAATTCAGCGCAGCACCATCGGCAGGCCCATCCACGCGTTGCCCATCCTCCAGACGCAAATAACGCCCCTTATCCCCCTGCACATACATCTCACCACGCTTAGCAGTGACAACCGCTATCCGGTCGTCCTTCTGACTTTGCATGAACACCGCATTGAGCTTAGTACCATCAGAGGAAAGCGAAGATAAATAAACCACACCCCCATCAGGCATCGGAGTAAACGTCCCCGCCTCAAGACCGGCCATGATAATGCTGCGATTGGCCTGCTCCAGCAGATCATTGGCGGTGCGATTGGCCCAAGGCGCCAACCACAACGAACACACACCGATCAGCACGACCACAGGCAACACCAACCCCAGAATTGACGGCAACATCCGCCCAGGGCCAACACCAATTGAAGTGATGACCGCCATTTCCGAATCCCGATACAACCGGCCCAGCGACATCAGCAACCCCAACATCAACGCCAGCGGCAAGAGCAGCGGAAGATAACTAATGAACCGCAGGCCAAGCTGGGACAACAGCAGCTTGGCCGGAAAATGGCCATCGGCAATGCTCCCCAGAATATCGACCAACACACCACCCACCCCAACCAGCATCAGCACAATCAAAGTTGCAATGAAACTCTGAGTAAAATCGCTCAACAGATAGCGGTCTAGCTTCGGCATAGAATATGGTTGCTTTAGACTTGTAAGCTCGTTCGCGGCAGCCGCCAAGATAACCCAAGCGGCGACAAACTCCGCGATTGTAAGGACTCGCAACAGGAATCTGAATCTAATGGCCCTCCAATTCCAGCTCAACCAAACCACACCACAGACTGTCACCACCGATTGCGTGATCGTCGGCATCTATGCTGACAAGACACTCTCACCCACCGCAAAAACTCTGGACGCCGCCAGCGGCGGCCGCATCACCGCATTGACAGCACGCGGCGACCTCACCGGAAAATCTGGCACCTCCGCATTACTCCACGACCTGAACGGTGTCACCGCACCCCGTGTCCTGGTGGTGGGCTTAGGTGAAGCGGATAAATTCGGCGCCGGACAGTACATCAAAGCCGTTGGCAACGCCGTCCGCGCCCTGAAAGATGCCCCAGTGACGCACGCCCTACTCACCTTATCTGAACTCCCCGTCAAAGACCGCAACGCCGCCTGGAACATCCACCAAGCCGTGATCGCCGCTGACCACGCCGCCTACCGCTACACCGCCACCCTAGGGACCAGCCGCAAAAAAGCCGAAGAATCCGGCCTCATCACCCTGGCGATCCACGGTCAAGAGACCAGCGGACTGACACTAGGTCAAGCCATCGCTGAAGGCGTGGAGTACGCACGTGCCCTAGGTAACTTGCCGCCGAACATCTGCACCCCTGCCTATCTGGCAGAAACCACAGCCCACTTTGCCGCCACACACCCTGGTGCAACATGCGAAATCCTGGACGAATCCAACATGGAGGCATTGGGCATGGGCGCACTGCTTGCCGTGGCCCGTGGCTCAGCCAACCGCCCCCGCCTGATTGTGCTGAAGTGGAACGGCGGCGGTGACGCCCGCCCCTATGTCCTCGTTGGTAAAGGCATCACCTTCGATACCGGCGGCGTCAACTTGAAGACCCAGGGCGGCATTGAAGAGATGAAGTACGACATGTGCGGCGGCGCGGCGGTCATTGGCACCTTCGTCGCCGCAGTCAAAGTACGGCTACCGCTCAACCTGATTGTGATCGTACCGGCGGTAGAAAACGCCATTGATGGCAACGCCTACCGCCCCTCGGACGTCATTACCAGCATGTCCGGCAAAACCATCGAAGTCGGCAACACCGACGCAGAAGGCCGCCTCATCCTCTGCGATGCCCTGACCTACGCCGAACGCTTCAAACCGGAAGCACTGATCGACGTCGCCACCCTCACCGGCGCCTGCATGATCGCCCTCGGGCGCGCCGCCACTGGCCTGATGACTCATCATGACGATCTTGCCAACGAACTGCTGACCGCCGGTGAGCACGTCCACGACCGCGCCTGGCGTCTGCCCCTGTGGGACGAATACCAAGGCTTGCTGGACTCCACGTTTGCCGACGTCTACAACATCGGCGGCCGCTGGGGAGGCGCCATCACCGCCGGCTGCTTCTTATCGCGCTTCACCGAAGGCCAACGCTGGGCACACCTGGATATTGCCGGCTCAGCCAGCAACGAAGGCAAACGCGGCATGGCCACCGGGCGTCCTGTCGGCCTACTGACACAGTGGCTCGTGGATCGATGCTAAGCGACCACGCATGGATGCATATTTACGGTATGGGAAGTCCCTTATTGGGACTTCTCCTAACTTTTATCGTGAAACGTATTTCGGCTTGGCTAAAGATCAGAAAAGCCCAAAAGGAACAAACCAAGAAACAAATTATCAAGAAAGCACTGGATGAGATCGAAACCATTGCTTCCCAACCCTTCAATCCATTGCCCTTCACCAAAGAAGCCGTTGAATGCTTCATGTACTTCGTATGCAGCTTCACCATGATCAACATCGCACTGATCAATGCTTCAAATACAAATCTAGTCATTCAAATCATTAACTATCTGCTGCATTTCACTGCGAGTGCATTCCTAGGGTTGTCCCTTGGCGCTTTAATTGAATTAAGACGACAACTGAAAATCAAGTTGGACCCTCAGAAAGCCACCGAACGGCTACGTGCCATGCTCGAGAAACTGGATTAATGGCACGCGCCGACTTCTATTTGATTGCCAAACCGCGCTTTCTTGAGAAACCGCTGCAATTAGTCTGCGAATTAGTCCGCAAAGCCTACGACACCCATCAGCCCACACTGATTCTGGCCCGCGACCAGGCCCAGGCCGAAGCACTGGATGACCTACTGTGGGCGTTCGACCCGGACGCCTACATCCCCCACCAAATCGCTGGCAGCGACGAAGACGACGACATCACCCCCGTATTGATTGCCACCCCGGACAGCGACACCCCATCGCGCCCGCTGGTCATCAACCTACGCGACGCCCCTTGGGATGGCCCCTGCGAACGCGTGTTGGAGGTGGTTCCCGCTGATCCTGCGGCACGCGAGCCACTGCGTGAACGCTGGAAACACTACAAGGCACGCGGCCTGCACATGAACAAACACGACATGTGACCACGCTGCCATCCCCTCATTAAATAAGACCATCCATCCCTTTAAGACAAAAAATCCCAACAATGCGCTTACTCATTGCTCTCCTGTTACCGTGTCTACTGTTCTTCACCATCGGGCGTCCACTCGCCGGTGTGACCTGCCTAATATTGCAAATAACACTGATCGGATGGGCCCCCGCCGCCATCTGGGCGGTCTATGCATTGAACCAATACGAGACAGACCAGAAAATCAAAAATCTCACCAGGCGTCAGGACTAATCACCCCGTCCCTGCTCCCCATCTTCCCTGCCCCCTATCTGCAGCCCCTGCCATGTCCCAGTTCACCTCCAGCTATGACCCCACCTCTTTTGAAGCGCGCTTATACGCCGAGTGGGAAGCTGCAGGCCACTTCAAACCCTCCGGCGTAGGTCAGCCCTATACCATCCTGCTACCACCGCCGAATGTCACCGGCACCCTGCATATGGGCCATGCCTTCCAACAAACCTTGATGGATGCGCTGGTGCGCTATCACCGCATGTGTGGAGATGACACCCTATGGCAAGTGGGCACCGACCACGCCGGTATCGCCACCGAAATGGTGGTCAGCCGCAATATGGCACTCGAAGGCCGCGGAGAAACCCGCGACTCGCTGGGCCGTGAAGGCTTTATCAACAAAGTGTGGGAGTGGAAACAGCAATCCGGCGACACCATCGAACGGCAAATGCGCCGCCTCGGCGTCTCCGCAGACTGGTCACGCAGCACCTTCACCATGGACGCGCAGCCATCAGCGGCGGTGACAGAAGCGTTTGTACGCTGGTACGAAGAAGGGCTGATTTACCGCGGCCAACGTCTGGTCAACTGGGACCCGGTGCTGAAAACCGCCATCTCTGATCTGGAAGTGGAGAACGTCCAAGAAGAAGGCATGCTCTGGTCGATCCGCTATCCACTGAGCGACGGCGTCACCTACGAACACATTGAGCATGATGCCGCAGGGAATGAAACCCTGCGCGAGACCCGCGACTCCCTCATCGTGGCCACCACCCGTCCGGAAACCCTGCTCGGCGACACCGCAGTGATGGTGCATCCTGAGGACCGGCGCTACACCGCATTGATCGGTAAAACCGTGACATTGCCGCTGACCGGACGCCAGATCGAAGTGATCAGCGACACCTATGTCGAGCCCACATTCGGCACTGGCGTCGTCAAAGTCACCCCGGCGCACGACTTCAACGACTATCAAGTCGGCCTACGGCATCGCTTACCCATGATCCAGGTGCTGGACGATGCAGCGTGCATTGTCTCCAAAACAAGCATCCAATCCGGGATAGCCTCCGGTGCCACCAGCGACACAACAGACACCCCCAGCGATTCAGATGCCAGCAACGCCTCCAATCAACATGACACCCTGATCATGCCAGCGCATTTGGCAGGCCTGGACCGCTACGAAGCACGCAAGCAGATACTGGCCGATTTGGACGCACAAGGCCTACTCGTCGCGGCGACACCCCATACCTTGCAAGTGCCGCGTGGCGACCGCACCGGCCAGGTAATTGAACCCTATCTCACTGCACAGTGGTTTGTGAGGATGGAGACGCTCGCCGCACGCGGATTGGAACTGGTCGAGCGCGGCGCCGTGAGATTTGTTCCGCCAAACTGGATCAACACCTACCGCCATTGGATGGAGAACATCCAAGACTGGTGCATCAGCCGCCAACTGTGGTGGGGCCACCGTATCCCTGCCTGGTTCGACACGCAGGGATGCGTCTACGTCGGCCGCAGTGAAGCAGAAGTCCGTGCCAAACACGCCCTCGGCCCCGAGGTGACACTCACCCAGGACAACGATGTATTGGAAACCTGGTTCTCCTCGCAACTGTGGCCCTTCTCCACCCTGGGGTGGCCCGATCCAATGGCAATGGCCGAACGCGGCTTTGAACGCTATCTGCCTTCATCGGTGTTGGTCACCGGATTCGACATTATTTTCTTCTGGGTGGCCCGCATGATCATGGCCACCGACCATTTCACCGGAAACGTGCCATTCCACGATGTGTACATCACTGGTCTGATTCGCGATGCCCAAGGCCAGAAAATGTCCAAATCCAAAGGCAACGTGCTCGACCCGCTGGACATCATCGACGGCATTACCCTAGATGACCTGGTCGCCAAGCGCACCACCGGACTGATGCAACCCAAGCTTGCCGAAAAAATCGCAAAAGCCACACGCAAAGAATTTCCTGACGGCATTGCCCCGCACGGGGCCGATGCGTTGCGCTTCACCATCGCGGCACTAGCAACCCACGGGCGCGATATTAAATTCGACCTTGGCCGCGCCGAAGGGTACAAAAACTTCTGCAACAAATTGTGGAACGCCACCCGTTTTGTACTGATGAACACTGCGGGCGACACCGCCCACTCACCCGCACAACACCAGGCGGGCCAAGACGGGCAGGACGTACCCCGCACCCCGCAACCGCGCACCGACGCCGAACAATGGATTCTGTCGCGGCTGGCCGCCGTCACCGCAGAAGCACATGCGCAATTTGCCGCCTACCGCTTCGATTTATTAGCGCAGGCCTTGTACGAATTTGCGTGGAACGAATTTTGTGATTGGTTTGTCGAACTGGCCAAACCCGCACTCAATGGCGATGACACCCAAGCCGCCGCCAGCACCCGTCACACCCTGCTGTACGTGTTAGAAACCCTGCTGCGTCTGCTGCATCCACTCATCCCGTTTATCACGGAAGAACTCTGGTGCCAGGTGGCGCCGCGCCTGGGCATCCAAGCAACCACGCTAATGCTACGCCCCTATCCGCAGCCACAGCAGCTAGAGACCACAGCCTTCGCCAACGCCGCCGCCGATGTTGAATGGCTAAAAATCATGGTCAGCGCATTGCGCCGGATACGCAGCACCCTCAACGTGCCACCTTCGCGGCGCATCTCCCTGCTGCTCCAAGGAGGCCAGGAGGTTGACCGGCGTCGTATCACGCATTTCGCCATTGCATTGCACTTTTTGCTCAAACTCGAACACATCGACTGGCTGAGCGCCACGACCGCCGCCCCTCCGTCCGCGACAGCCATCGTTGGCAGCTTAAAACTCCTGGTGCCGCTGGAAGGTTTGATTGATGTGGACGCCGAACGCGCGCGCTTGGATAAAGAAATCAAACGTGTCGAAAGCGAAATCGATAAAAGCAACGGGAAATTGAGTAACGCCGTCTTTGTGCAAAACGCCCCTACGGCGGTGGTGGAGCAAGAACGCAGCCGCCTCAGGGAGTGGACGACACAACTCAACGGGCTACGCGAACGACGCACCACACTATGAGCCGATGGGGGATGCGGTATTGATATTGCAAACAGTTCCGCAACACCGTAGGTGCCGTGTTCTCACCCCAAGATGCGCTTTAAGCAGAGCGGGAAATCTCCCGCTCTAAAACAACTCCTAAACAACACGTCGCATCACGTTCTGCCCATTCAAGCATCCAGGGTTCACACCGTTGAGATGGGAACCCTGGATCATGCAATCCATCACGCGATCTAAGGCACATCATCAGTTGTGATGCTTCACTGGTCAGGAACGTTCAAAACCAGCAGCGTATCCCAGCCACCCAGCGCTTTTCATCGTCAGAGGTACCACGCCCGCGTGCCTGGCGCCCATTCCCCCCATAACCATATTCGCGCTCCCAACCCACATACGGTGCAACACGCCGGGTGATCTGGTAACGCATCCGCACGCCAACCTGTAACGTTTGGGGTCCGGCCCCCAGATCGCGATCCCGAGTAAGACCAGCGGTCGCTTGGAGGTTCGGTTGCAGGATCAACCGCTGACTGAGTAGCAGGTCATATTTAGTCTCCACCATGAGCCGCATCGCAGCACCGCTCAAATACAGAAACGCGGCACTCTCAAATTTATACGGGGTCACGCCCTGCACACCAAGCGCCGCCCAGGTGCGGCCATCCGGCTGCACATCGCGGCGCGCGCCAATGAGAGCATCCCACCAGGGCGAAATATCGTGCCCATACAGCATATCCACTGCGACAGATTGGCATCGACCACCGTAACACTCACCTTGGCTACGTAACCACAGCCGTTGAATGTCGCTGCCAATCCATGCCTGCGTTGCCCAAGCGTGGCCGCGCCCGGGATCAGCATTCCACGTTTCCAACCGATCAATACGGACCAGAGACACCAGGGGTGGCGCGTGCGCAGCACGGTGGCGTAACGGAGGAAACGCCGCTGCCAACGCCGCCGTGGTGGGCGGGGGTAAGGCAACATCTCCGGCAGATCGCGTTGTTGCACCGTGGATCGCATGATCCATCCCTGTGTGATCCATCCCTGTGTGATCCATCTGGGTGTGATCCATCTGGGTGTGATCCATCTGGGTGTGCTCACTCAACGCCGGTGATGTCTGTTCGGTCTGCGGGCGCGGCTGCGCTTGCAGCGGTACGAGTGGCAGAGCGACGCAGAACAATACGAACCAGGTACGGGTGTTCATGGGCGCACCTGTACTTCACGCATCATGCCGCTTTCCATGTGGTACAGCATGTGGCAGTGGTAGGCCCAGCGCCCCAGTGCATCGGCACGCACACGGTAGCTGCGGCGTGTACCCGGCGGCATATCGATGGTGTGTTTACGGACCTGAAACGCGGCGTTGGCATCCTCTAAGTCACTCCATAAGCCGTGCAGGTGAATGGGGTGCGCCATCATGGTGTCATTGACCAAGACGATGCGTACACGTTCACCGTAGTTGAGTCGTAAGGGTTGCGCGGAGGCAAATGGGATGCCATCAAACGACCAGGCGAATTTCTCCATATTGCCGGTGAGATGTAATTCGATCTCACGCCCTGGTTCACGTCCATCCGGATCATCGAACAGGCTATGCAGATCAGCGTACGTCAAGACGTGGCGGCCATTGTCACGCAAGCCAATGCCGGGATCATTCAAACGCGGCTGTGGTGCGTCCACATGCATGTCCACCAAGGGATTGTTCTGTTCGCTGGCAGGATGCTGCGGCGCTGTTCTGTCCGCCGGAAGGCTATGTAAACCATGAGGGGGCTGCGCAGGAGGCTGGTTGGCGTGGCTGGCATGATCGCCCAGTCTGCCAGGATGGGTCATTCCTGGGATGTCCGCCATTTCAGAGACGCGACTCCCATGCTGATCATGCGTCATCCCGTGTCCCATGTCCTGCATTGTCAGGCGAGGACGCGGGTCCAATGCCGGCAGGGGGGCGTGTAAGCCGGGACGCACGGCGAGGGTGCCGCAGGCGTAGCCGGTGCGGCCCATGTCCTGGGCAAAGATTGCAAAGGCATCCTGGCCGTGGGGTTGGATCAGGACATCATAGGTTTCGGCGAGGGCAATACGTAATTCATCCACGGTCACCGGATGGACGTATTGGCCATCCACGGCGACAACGGTCAGTTTCAGGCCTGGAATACGGACGTCAAAATAGGTCATCGCCGAACCATTAATCAGCCGTAATAGCACTTTTTCTCCGGGGCGGAACAATCCAGTCCAGTGGCCGGCTGGCGTGGTGCCGTTCAGCAGGTAGGTATAGGTATGGGCATTGACATCGGACAGGTCTGTCGGGGTCATCCGCATTCTGCCCCACATGCGGCGATCGGCCAGTGTGGTGCGCAGGCCATCACGGTGTATGTCATGGAAGAAATCGCGGACGGTGCGTTGGTAGGTGTTGTCGTAAGAGGACATTTTTTTGAGCCTGCGAAACAGTGCGGCAGGGTCCAGGTCGGTCCAATCTGAGAATAGGAGGATGTGCTCGCGGTCGGCGCGGTAGGGAGGCGGCTCCAGTGGATCAATAATCAACGCTCCATACAGGCCGGCCTGTTCTTGAAACATGGCGTGGCTGTGGTACCAGTAGGTCCCAGACTGGTGTAACTGAAAGCGGTATAGATAGTGTTCGCCTGGTGCAATACCGTCGAAACTCATGCCCGGTACGCCATCCATGTTGGAGGGCAGAACGATGCCGTGCCAATGAATTGAGGTCATCACATCGGGCAAGGTATTGGTGACATGTATTTGGACCGTATCGCCTTGGCGCCAACGCAATACGGGTCCAGGCAAGCTGTTATTAACGGTGATGGCTGGACGCATACGTCCGGTGAAATTAACGCTGGACTGTCCGATACGCAGCTCTAGGGGAGTGGTACGCCGCTGCAGTGGCGGCAACTCAGGGTTGGCTGCATGGACAGGAAGACGCCATAAGCCGGTACCGGCGACGACGCCTCCCAACGCCAAGCCTTTTAGGAAGCGACGCCGGTCAATGCCTCCCTGGGAAGGGAAGGTAACAGTGTTCATAGAGACTCCCATGTCCGGCGCTTTGGCGACGGAACGATAGCAAGCAAGGGGAATACGGAGGAGGTGCGCTATGGGGGACAGGAAACATCCCTCAGGGACTCAGGCAATGGGAGGCCGCATGGGACGATAGGGGGCGGGGAGTCCCCGGCTAGTCAGTATTCCGGCAAGCGGGGGCATACGCTCCAGCAACACGACCGGCAGGATGAGGAGCGTCACCGGCAGGGCGTTGCTGTGCTGCAAGCAGTCACAATGACCGATTTTGCTGCATGGGGTTGAGGGTGTGGGTATGGCATGGCTGAGGTGTGCTGCACTCTGAACGCCAGAAACGCCGGTATGGTGACAGGGCCTGTCGACCACGGCGACAGGCATAGAAGGCAGGGCAATCCTTGGGGGCATCGTGACCGACGCCCAAGCACTCACAGACTGCTGAGCAATCAAGCAAAGGCTGATCAACAGACGTAGTAGTAAAGATGGCAAGGGAGTACAACGCAATCGTGAAGTGGCATCAGTATACGGTGATGACACGCCAAGATTGATGCCTGCAGATGCAACGCTCAGCGCATTTTTACAAGTGCGCCAGGTGGCGATGCCAAGGACACGAGGTTCCTGTTCAATCAGGCGGTGCTGCCATCGGAGGGGCACTGCCGGTCAGGGTGGGCAGTGCAGTAGCATCATTCAGGAAGAGGTCTCGCATCGGGCTGGGGATGGAAGACAAGCAGGAGAGGTTTCTGGTCAGGAGTGCGGAAGTAACTCATTGCAAGCATTGGACTTGAGATCACGCGGTTTTGTACCGCGTGCAACACGGTAGGGATACGCTCATTTTTTGCGTGCCTTGATGTGATGAGGCGAATGGTGCAAGGCGGCACGCGCTGACCTACAGATGCAAATGGGTGGGTCATAAAAAAGCCGAACACGTCGCGAAACACTCAATGGGTGCTCAGAGGGTGCAAGGTGGCTATGGGAGAATCGACGCTTTCTATCACTGTTGCTCTTTTATGTCGCAGCGCGAGTGGGTCGCATCCTCCATCTGTAAGATCGAAGCTGATTTTAATCGCTCCGTTGACACCCATCTCATCCCGTTGCAGTTGCCTGGTTTCCCGGACATTGATTTCTATCTCAAAGACGAATCGATCCACCCCACTGGAAGCCTTAAGCATCGATTGGCACGTTCGTTGTTCTTGTACGCTCTGGTCAATGGTTGGCTGTCTCCAGGGCGGCCGGTGATTGAAGCATCCAGCGGTTCAACGGCTGTCTCAGAGGCTTACTTCGCGAGGCTGTTGGGGCTTCCTTTTATCGCGGTGATCCCAACCTCGACCTCACCGGAGAAGGTGGCTGCGATCGAGTTTCACGGGGGGCGCTGTCACGCGGTCGAACGGGCGTGTGATCTGCATGATGCTGCACATCAGTTGGCGCGTGAGACAGGGGGCCATTTCATGGACCAGTTCACTTACGCAGAACGTGCAACTGATTGGCGCGCCAATAACAATATTGCTGAGTCGATCTTTAAGCAGATGGCCGATGAGCCACACCCAATTCCCGCCTGGATTGTGTGTAGTCCGGGGACGGGAGGCACTGCTGCAACGCTCGGCCGCTATGTGCGCTACCGGCGTCACGTCACTCGCATCCTGTGCGCTGATCCGGAGATTTCGGTGTTCTTCGATCACTACCGCGCTGCCTGCAAGGGAAGCGATCATAGGAACAGCGTCACTGACACGGGGGATCTCGGATGGAAGGGATCGGCCGACCACGCTTAGAACCAAGTTTCATCCACAATTGTATCGACGCGATGATTAAGGTGCCCGACGCGCTGAGTCTGGCGGCAATGCGCTATATCAGCGCTCGCTTAGGTCGACGTGTGGGCGGCTCCACTGGAACCAATATGGTGGGTGTGCTGCAAACCGCAGCACGCATGCGGGCTGAAGGCATGAAGGGTTCGATCGTCACCATTCTGTGTGATGGAGGTGAACGTTACGCGCATAGTTACTATTCTCCAGCGTGGTACGCGGCACATGGCATTGATGTGTCGGACAGTGACGCGGTGATCGCTGCTGTCGTGGCAGGTGATACGTTGCCGCTGCTTCCTTGCGCGGCTCTGGAATGACACCATAATCGGTAGGCATCTCCGCATTTGGCTGCATTCCCAAGACACAGAAGACACACATGAGTAACCCACTCCTCGATTTCTCAGACCTTCCTCGCTTCGACGCGATCCTCCCTGAACACGTTGGCCCGGCCATTGAGCAGTTGCTCGCAGAGGCGGAGGCAGCCGTCGCCCACGCGGAACAGGTAACGCCGGTGACATGGGAGAACTTCGTAGTACCGCTGGACGATGCCACCGAGCGGTTGTATCGCGCGTGGGGCCAGGTGGCGCATTTGGAGGCGGTGGTCAACACGCCGGCGCTGCGTGAGGCGTATAACGTCACTCTGCCGAAAGTCACTCGATTCAGCAGTACGCTCGGACAGAACCTGGCGCTGTATGCGCAGTACAAAGCATTAGCGTGTGCGCCGGAATGGGACCGTGATAATGCGGTACGGTGCAAGGTTGTTGATAACGCTTTGCGTGATTTCCGTCTCGGCGGTGCCGAGCTGGATGCCGCCGGGAAAGCTCGTCTGGCAGAGATCAAGCAGGAGCTGTCGGCATTGTCTGCAACGTTTTCGCAAAATGTGCTTGATGCAACAGAGGCATGGTCCTACACCACCGAAGACGCCGCTTTGTTATCCGGTCTGCCGACAGAGACTGTCGCTACCGCGCGGGCGGCCGCAGAAAAGAAGGGGGTATCAGGCTGGACGTTCACGTTACAGATGCCCTGCTATCTGTCGGTCCAAAGCGATGCTGACAACCGCGCGTTACGAGAGCGCTCATATCATGCTAGTGCGATACGCGCTTCGGAATTTGGCGATGCCGCTTTGGATAATAGTCCGCACATTCATCAGATTCTCACGCTGCGTTCCGAATTGGCAGCGCTGCTTGGTTTCTCCTGTTACGCGGCATACTCGGTCGCAACCAAGATGGCAGAGGATCCAGCTGAGGTACTCAGCTTCCTGCATGACTTGGCAGGACGTGCCAAGCCGCATGCTCAACGTGATCGCCGTGAACTGGAAACGTTCGCACGCGAGGCGCTGGGGCTTGAGACGCTGGAAGCCTGGGACATTGCATATGCCAGTGAGAAGCTGAAACAAGCCCGTTACAATTTCTCCGAGCAGGAAGTAAAGCAGTATTTCACCGAACCCAAGGTCCTGGCTGGGTTGTTCGAGGTGATCCGCTCCCTGTATGGACTGCGAATCGAAGAAGACGCCGCGCCGGTCTGGCATCCAGATGTTCGCTTCTACCGTCTCATTGATACGAATGGGCAACGCGTCGGCCAGTTTTATCTGGATCTGTATGCACGGGAGGGCAAGCGCGGCGGGGCATGGATGGATGATTGCCGTAACCGCCGTGACAAAGGCGATGGGGTGCAAACTCCGGTGGTCTATTTGGTGTGCAATTTCGGTCGTGGTAACGACGGTGTGCTGCCTACGTTCCGTCATCAGGAGGTCATTACTTTATTTCACGAAATGGGCCATGGGCTGCATCAGTTACTGACCCGGATTGGGGAACTGGGCGTGGCTGGTATTAATGGTGTGGAATGGGATGCGGTGGAGTTGCCCAGTCAGTTCATGGAAAACTTTTGCTGGGAGTGGGAACGCGTTCAAGCCATGACGGCACACGTGGAGACCGGTGCACCGCTGCCACGCAGTCTGTTCGATCGGATGGTCTGCGCGCGCAATTTTCAGAGCGGAATGTTCACCGTGCGCCAACTTGAGTTCGCGCTATTCGACATGCTGCTACATAGTGACTTCGATCCAGCACAGGACAGCGTACTGGGACTGTTAGAACGCGTCCGTGATGAAGTGGCCGTCAACCGGTTACCGGACTGGAATCGTTTTCCGCACCAGTTCAGACATATTTTTGCTGGTGGTTATGCAGCGGGATATTACAGTTACAAATGGGCCGAAGTCCTCAGCGCAGACGCTTATGCTGCATTTGAAGAGGCTCCGGATCAATTTGCCGAAATAGGGGCGCGCTTTCTCGACGAAATCCTAAGTCGTGGCGGCAGTCGCAGCGCAGCAGAGAATTTCCAAGCCTTCCGCAAACGCGCGCCTCGCATTGATGCCTTGCTGAAGCGCAACGGGATGACAGAATAGGTGTTGAACAACCACGCACCGTTTTTTCAGAGCCGCAGCCCTATGTGCTGCGGCATAACGCGTTAAAAGCATTAATACTTCGTTTTCATGTATACACCGGCGCCTGCAACAAAATTAGGGACACTGTACGTCCCTTCATGGTCTATTTGAAATCGGCACAGGCAGCACCATCAAGACAATGTGCCACTTGTATTCGGACTACTCCGGCTACCTGTAAGAACGCCACACATCCGCGTGACGCACTTAAAACCCAATGATGACAACATGCATTGTATTTTTAAATGCAAAAGTAGGAAAAGAACAAACAATCACAGGGACTGCCAAGTTATTTTTTGAAGATTTCAAATTAAAGCATAAGGCATTTCAAAAAATTCTTTCTGCTGGCTGTTTGTTAGCAACATAGATTAGATACAAAAAATAAACCGCATCAAAATAACCAACATCTCCAATGCGAATTTAAATATTCAATAAAATACCAACTCACTCGCATATGCTTAATCATAGAGAACACGGAACCAAAGAAGCATCACGCAATACTCACGTATAAACGAGAAATGATGTTGGTTGCTCTATGCTCTATCTGAGTAAACCAATTCAACCACAACACCGCTTTGAGATTCCATCAAGTCAGCCTACGAAACTGTATTTCAAGAGCGCTGATAGAAACAATGCCCAATCAGGAGTCACTTCAGAAAACCTCACTGACCACAGGGTATAGAAGCAACGACACCATCTAAAGAACTGCTTTAGGCCACTATTGAACAGAACTCTAAAATACTAGATAGAAATGAATCGACGGAATCTATGAATATCGCCATAGCAAAGAGGATTTACAAAAGCTTCCACATACAAAGCACTTAAAGAGGCACCCCAAATATAAACATAAGGAATTTGAACACCACCCAATCTAAGGGTATTGAGCACAAAGCACTTGCCAGTAGGTGGCGGAGTGAGAGGGATTCGAACCCTCGATAGAGTTTTTGACCCTATACTCCCTTAGCAGGGGAGCCCCTTCGGCCTCTCGGGCATCACTCCGGGGTACTAACCACCTCTTTAGGCGGATAGGCTTGTGAAGGATACCTGCCAACCCAAAACGACGCAAACACCATTTTAATTATATGGAAGAGCCGCTATCTCCCCGCGTTCCAGAAGAACACGCAAGCTCGTCACCACGCTGAATACGATGATAGATCTCTTCACGATGCACTGCCACATGCTTAGGAGCATTGATACCAACACGCACTTGGTTACCCTTTACACCAAGCACCGTTACGGTGACCTGATCACCTATCATCAACGTTTCACCAGAACGACGAGTCAGGATCAACATTTTAATAATCTCCAAAGGGCCGAAATCTTATCAGCCAGAATGAACGGTCCACAACAGAACCGACCTACACTAATCTTGATCAAGGGAAGATGGTAACGGGTCCCTCCTCCGTCAATCAAGGTGCAACAAAAGCAACATTCAGTTCAGATGCTGCTTGACCCACGTAGCAACACCGTCAAGAGCGGAACGAAGAGAAGGTCCATCCTCACCGCCGCCCTGAGCAAAATCAACACGGCCACCTCCCCTGCCGTTGATTTGAGTAGCAACGTGCGAAAGTAATGTATCGGCCTTCACCTTACCCATTGCGCGAGGACCATTGACAGCAGTCACCAAAGCCACCTTGCCGCCGGTCACCCCCGCAAGGACTATTACGGCATCACTCAGCTGCAATTTAAGTCGATCAAGCGCCTCACGTAGTGCCTTCCCATCCAAACCATCAAGACGCGCGGCGACTACTTTTACATCGGCCACATTGACCGCCATGCTGAGCAAATCGGTAATCGTTCCGGAGATCAGCTTTCCTTTGAGCTTCTCGAGTTCACGCTCCAATGTCTTCTGACGATCAGTGAGTTGGCGAATATGATTGACCACATTGTTCGCGTTACTACCAATAAGGCCAGCCACTTCGTACAAACGATGCTCTTCGGCCAAGACATGATTTAACGCGCTTTCGCCCGTCACAGCCTCAATACGACGCACTCCAGAGGACACGCCACACTCGGAAATGATCTTAAACAAACCAATGTCACCCGTACGGGTGATATGGGTACCACCGCAGAGTTCGACCGAAGTGCCCATCGTTACTACGCGCACATGCTCTCCATATTTCTCTCCAAATAGCGCCATCGCACCAGCATCCAACGCAGCCTGCATCCCCATTTGCTCGATCATCACCAGATGATTAGCACGCACCTCATCGTTGACCATCCGTTCAATTAATGTCATTTGTGCAGCCGAGATAGGCTCAAAATGTGAAAAGTCGAAACGCAGGCGATCCGGCGCAACCAAAGAACCTTTTTGCACCACGTGAGTACCAAACACGCTGCGCAGCGCGCAGTGCAACAGGTGAGTGGCTGAATGGTTAAGAGCAACCATTTTTCGTCTGGCAACAGCAACGCTACCGGACAACACATCGCCGACCTTCACCCCACCTTGCACAATACGAGCAACATGTCCGTGGAACTGACCCATTAACTTTTGCGTATCAGTCACCTCCAGACGAACTCCATCGGATGCCATCAACGTTCCAATATCACCCACTTGACCACCAGACTCAGCGTAAAAAGGTGTACGGTCGGTCAACACAATCACCTCATCACCGACCGACGCCGAATCAGTTAGCCCGCCATCAGACAACAACGCAACCACTCTCAGGTCATCGGCCTGAAGCTGCTCATAGCCCAGGAACACCGTGGGTGACAACGTCGCGGCCCGTTCAGCAGACAATTGCACACCACGCCCAAACTTACCCGCAGCGCGCGCAGTCTTGCGCTGTTGCGTCATTGCAGCTTCGAAACCGGCCATGTCCACCCTCATACCACGCTCACGCGCAATATCAGCGGTCAAATCAACAGGAAAACCATAGGTATCGTATAAACGGAACGCATCGCTACCCGGGATCACACCATTGGCAACCTTGGCAGCCACCTCGTTAAAGATCTTCATCCCAACATCCAAAGTCTCGGCAAAACGCTCTTCCTCAGCCAGGAGAGTACGCATCACCGATTCAGCTGCAGCCTGTAGCTTGGGATAAGCATCGCCCATCACCGCAATCAAGGTTGGCACCATGTTGTTGAAGAACGGTTGACGTACCCCCAACATCCAACCATGACGCAGCGCACGGCGGATGATCCGACGTAAGACATAACCACGGCCTTCATTGGACGGAAGCACCCCATCGACGATCAAAAACGCACACGCACGACTATGGTCAGCAATCACGCACAACGATTTGTTCTGCACGTCCGCAACAGCAGTTAATTCGGCGGCCTTGAGGATCAGGGTCTGAAATAAATCAATCTCATAGTTAGTGTGTACATGCTGCAGGATCGCCGCCAAACGCTCCAAGCCCATTCCTGTATCCACACAGGGCGTCGGCAGAGGCACTAACGTACCGTCAGACTGACGATCAAACTGCATGAACACCAAATTCCATATTTCAATGAAACGATCTCCATCTTCACCCGGGGAACCAGGAGGCCCCCCTGGAATGTGCTCCCCATGATCGTAGAAGATCTCGGTGCATGGACCACACGGGCCGGTATCGGCCATTTGCCAGAAATTATCCGAGGCAAACGGCGCACCTTTGTTATCGCCAATACGGACGATTCGATCTTCCGGCACACCCACCATGTCACGCCACAATGCGTAGGACTCATCGTCAGTGTGGTACACCGTCACCAACAGACGTTCGGGGGGCAACTCCCAAACCTGGGTCAGCAACTCCCAGGCCCACATGATCGCTTCCTTCTTAAAATAATCACCAAACGACCAATTACCGAGCATCTCAAAGAAAGTGTGATGACGTGCTGTGTAACCAACCGAATCCAGGTCATTGTGCTTACCACCGGCACGTAAGCAGCATTGCACATCAGCCACACGGACCTCACTGCGCTTCTCTGCCCCTAGAAACACGTCCTTGAACTGGACCATCCCGGAATTAGTGAACAGCAAGGTCGGATCGTTGCTTGGAACCAACGGCGCGGAAGGCACGATTTTGTGGCCTTTATTCTTGAAAAATTCTAGAAAATCGCTACGAATCTTTGAAGTGGTAAATTTGGTAGGTATGTTCATGGAGTTAACAGTAGGCTGGCGCTGTAAACGCGCCAACCTCACGGAATGAGGATATGGTCTTAGATCAATTAAGGGTAACAGGCATTAGACATTCAATCCTCTGCGTTATGGGCAACAACGCAGCAAATCGCCGAAATCCCGAAACCAGACCTGAGCAACAAAGCGAACGAAAGTGTGCCTTATCACAGAGATATCACTCAGTCATGACGGAAACGGGACCACATCAGATACACAGCATGTTGCAATTCGTCTCCTTATAGCACCACCCCCAGGAGAGAAAAGAGAGGAATCATGCGTCACAGCGTGGCGCGGATAGACAACGGTTTGCAGCAGCGCCTTCAAACACGACACGGAATAACCGAATCGTCATCCTCTCTCATGCACGATACGAATGCGTCCGTCATGCTCCGCGCCGTCGCATCTTGCACTGACATCGGAGCATCACCACGAGAAACAGCAACACAACTCGCTCTGTCATCGGCAATGATTACATTGCATCTTCGAGCGTATCTTCATCGCCCTCTTCTCGAGAAAGCTCGGTCGGCTCAAATTTCTCACGCAAATCAGCCTCAAGCTTGGCCGCAAAATGCGGGTTTTCGCGTAGATAGCCACGCGCATTATCTTTTCCTTGCCCGATCCGCTCACCACCATAGCTATACCAAGCGCCGGCTTTCTCAACCAACTTGGCCTCCACGCCCATTTCAATCAATTCCCCTTCACGACTGATGCCTTCACCATAGAGAATCTCAGTCACGACTTGTTTGAAGGGAGGCGCCAACTTGTTTTTAACAACCTTGATTTTGGTTTGATTCCCGATAATTTCGTCACCTTTCTTGATCGCGCCAATACGGCGAATATCCAAACGCACAGAAGCATAGAACTTCAGCGCATTACCCCCTGTCGTAGTTTCAGGGCTTTGACCCGGCATCATGATCCCAATTTTCATACGCAACTGGTTGATAAAAATCACCAGCGTATTAGAGCGCTTGATATTGCCGGTCAATTTACGCAGCGCCTGGCTCATCAATCGCGCCTGAAGACCGGGCAACTGATCTCCCATCTCACCCTCAATCTCCGCCCTTGGCGTGAGTGCCGCAACCGAATCAATAACCATGATATCGATCGACCCCGAGCGCACCAGCATGTCAGCGATTTCCAGAGCCTGCTCCCCAGTATCTGGCTGAGACAACAACAAATCATCAACATTGACGCCTAACTTGCCCGCATAAATCGGATCCAAGGCATGCTCAGCATCAATGAACGCTGCTGTACCTCCCCTCTTCTGGCATTGAGCGATCGCCTGCAAAGTCAATGTGGTCTTCCCAGAAGATTCCGGCCCATAGATTTCCACGACACGTCCCTTTGGCAAACCACCTATCCCCAGGGCCAGATCCAACATGAGCGAACCTGTCGGGATCGCCTCTACGGCTTCGATCACGCGATCGCCCATCCGCATCACGGACCCCTTGCCGAACTGTTTTTCAATCTGGCTTAAAGCGACAGAAAGGGCGCGTTTCTTGTTCTCATCCATCCAAGCGATCCTCTTATTAGTATTAATAGAAACATGATGTGGAAGGTCCAACGATCACGCATTACGTATGATGAAAAATTGATGGCCTCATCAGCTTAAACTGCCAAGGCAGGCCAGGTATCACGACATCACCCGTGTGACAACCTCAGAAAAAGACACCGCGTGGATTAAGAACATCGCGTCACCGGTTGGGGCGCAGCAAACCGCAATACAATCCCTCAATGGCGAAATCCTGATCTGACCTCACCTCAATCGGTGCAAAGTCAGGATTACGCGGTAGCAAACGAATCCGGTCTTTACTGATCTTCAACAATTTGACGGTAATCTCATCATCAATGCGCGCCACCACAATTTGCCCAGAATGCGCATCCTGCGTACGATGTACGCCGATCAAATCACCATCGAAAATTCCTTCATCGCGCATCGAATCACCTTGCACCCTCAACAGATAATCCGGTGCTGGGGAGAAGAACACACGATCCAACAACACCACGTGATCCTCACCGATATCAGCACCGATCGGCTGACCAGCCGCAACGCGGCCGAGCACTGGCAAGCGCAACACATCCTTACTCTGCAAAGCTAACGCAACCTCATCCACCTCAGTAAGATGCTTCAACCGGATGCCACGCGCCTGTCCAGGGATGCGGCGAATCATCCCCTGTTGCTCCAATACATCAAGGTGATGCTGCACCGCGCGAACCCCTTTGAAGCCAAATGCACGCGCGATCTCCGTCTGCGAAGGAGAAACGCCATCAGCGTTGATGTTGTTGGTAATCAATGACAGGATTGCCTGCTGAATATCGCTCAAACTCATAATTAGTATTATTACTAATAAGTACAAGAGACACAAGCAACCTCCCTAGCAAGCGGAACATTTAAGACCATACAGCCAGATCCAGCACAGCATTCAAGTACTGCTGCACATCGTGCTGACGATACATAAACATCCCCCATCACAACTCTATGCCAGCGATGGGAGCAACCCTCTGATATGACAGCAGCACCAACAACGCAGCCTTTGGCAATAGCAGCCCGTGACGCCTCTTCATCACAAACCTGGAATATCAATGGATGCATCACACTGAGCACCATGATCAATAGCAAGCCTAGTCATACACGCAGTGAGTAAAAGCATCGTTATCAATCTAAGCTTCATCACGCAGGATCAGCAGAAAAACGCCGATAACGTGGCACATCAGCGAATGCCTCCGTCATACGATCAATTGATAAACGCATCGCGATGTTTGCCCTGCTTGTTGGGAACATCATTCATCCATGCTTACTGCTCACAATCCAGCAGCCAAATATTGAATCACGTCAACCGCGGAACCATCCATGGCTTGGCGGTATCCAGTTCCAGCCCAAAGATGCAACACATCGGCATCTCCCGCACTCGCCGCCGCCTGTCGTAGCGGACGGGTCAGATGATGTATCGCCGGATATCCCAACGGAGCCGACGCATGATAGCGATTAACAAACCCATTACGCAGCGTTCGGGCAGGACGACCAGTAAACGCGTGAGTGATTACTGTCTCCGTATACGCAGGGTTCGCCAAAGCGTCCTTATGCACCTGCGTCGCCCCTGACTCCTTGGTACGCAGCAGCAGCGTGCCGATCGCAACCGCAGCAGCACCTGCTTGCAACAACGCGCGGACCATCACGGGGCCATCCACACCACCTGCCGCAATCACCGGCAAGCTGCTCACAGCACACACGCGACGTACTAAGCTGACCGTCTTCAATGGGGTGAATGGACGCCCAGGATCATACGTCGCGCTGTGCCCTCCAGCATCGGGGCCCTGCACAACCAATCCATCAACACCCGCTTCCATCGCTGCCTGCGCCTCCGCAGGTAAGGTGACACTTGCCAGCACCCGGCTTCCAGCACATCGGAGCGCGGCAATGTCCCGCACTGCGGGCAATCCAAAAGTAAACGACACAACCGGCACCGGATCGTTCAGTAACAACGCCAGCTTATCCGGCCAGCCATCATCAT
This sequence comes from Xylella fastidiosa, assembly GCF_011801475.1. Lineage (NCBI taxonomy): Bacteria > Pseudomonadati > Pseudomonadota > Gammaproteobacteria > Lysobacterales > Lysobacteraceae > Xylella > Xylella fastidiosa. Next base: position 115,599 of record NZ_CP044352.1, on the reverse strand, counting down.
CACCCATCACCGGTAGCGGATCGAGACGAAGCCCATACGGCAGAGCTTCAGACTGTAGTTTGGCTGCGTAGATTCTGAATGCCTCCGCATCCACCATGTCCGGCGAGGGAACGAACAGATTGACCCCAAAATTACCGCCACTCGCTCGTAACACAGCGATCTCAGTCGCAAGCGCCTCGACGGATTTATACCCGCCGGCAAGGAATGGGAAGCCTCCGACACCACTCACGGCCTGCGCCAGAGCAACAGTGGTTGGCCCACCGGCCATCGGTGCAGCAACAATCGGCAACAAACAATCAAAAAGGTTGGAATTGATCTTCACGCCTGCATCTCAATCTATTAAAAGCATTGTCCCAATGTCCGAAGACATGACTCTACGATATTAGAAATATGCACTTTAGAATTCACCTGCCCAGCAATAGCCCTATCCCCCATATCATGACTGGATGACTATCAATAGCTGCTGCGGGTGAATCGCAATGCAGCGTATGACACAGGCAACATTGCAATGATGGGTGTCCTGGAGCAGTGCCCAACTCATACCTCATTGTGTTTTTCCACGAGGCATCTTCTGGAAAATAATCGCACACACGTCTTACACGGCGTTTATAACAAGGTGATGTGAAATATTTGCACCATCCGCGCCGAAAGTTTCAACGCACGTTTACATGTCCGCCGATGACAAAAACACATCAGTCAGTGAAGCAAACACGACATAAGCACTGGAAAACGTATTTTTACCTGTGGAGATTGAACACACATGCTTCAAACAGTCTCACACGTCGTGAACTGTATGGCATTTGCGGCACAGCTTATGATTATCTCAACGTGTTGAGCAGCGCTGTGAACTCGGTGTAATGACACCCTTAGTAGCAATGGAGCAATGGAGCAATGGAGCAATGGAGCAATGGTTCCAACACCCTATATGCATGCATCACGCTGCTACACCCATGCTAACAATGATCATGTTGTACCCAGATTAAAAAGGTTCAAGCGCTTACATTGCGCTATGTGCGACGCAGCATCAGGCACTGTCTGAGTAATTAGACACTGTATAAGGATGGTATTCACATTAAAGCACCTGGATAGACGGCCATCCCAAACGATTATGTTTGAGTTATTTGATCCATAGCTCTGATTATCGGAGGAGTAGTCCCGAGGCTTTCAACTACAACACATGACCTATGGATGACATCCGTTATTTTTGGCTATGAAAAAATTTAAATTTCACAAGGACCTTACATCAATGAATCTCCGTCAAACTATGTCTCCCATGATAGGGTTTATCATTTGATCGCTGGGCGACACTAAGGTTTCTAAAACCAGCCGCACTTATGCGCGCCGTTTCTCAACTTAAATTTGCTTAGGAGCCGACATGTCTCAGCGCATCCTCTCCATTTGTACTCTCATCCTGGCGCTATTACTCATTGCCACTCATGCCAAAGCAAACATGCAACCGACCTGTAGTGCATGGGTTGCACCTGGCCAAGATCTACAGCAAGCCATTGATACGTTACGCAGCGATGCGCATCCAGCGGTACTGTGTCTAAATAAGGGCGAGTACCGGGTAGACAAGTTACTGCATATTGGCCGCGATGGAGTACACATACGTGGCAGTGGTCCAAATACGGTGATTCGTCTCAATAAAGATGTACAACAACCATTGATCGTGATTGGTGACTATCAGAATCAGCAACCTGCGAAACAGATTGGCGATGTAGTGATCGAACGTATGCACTTGATCGGCACGACCAATGTCGAACACGAATTCATGCCAGAAAGGCCATATTTGAGTAACAGCGTTGTGGTATTACGTGCTGCACACAATGTCAGTCTTTTAGATCTCAAAGTCAGCCAGTGCCGCAGTGCCTGTCTGCTCAGTGAGTACGACAGCCACAGGCTGAATATCGAACGTAACGATGTGTCCGGCGCAACCTGGGATGGAGTGTCATTCAATCGCAGTACTCATGTCCGTTTGGTCAATAACGTGATTCACGACAACGTTGCTGCTGGGATCACCACGGAGCATCTGGAAGACAGTGAGATCCGCGGAAATCGCTTGGAACGCAACGGCAGTCAAGGGTTATACCTGGCAGACGCACGCCGCAATGTATTCAAACACAACCAGTTCATCAGCAATAAAAAATCCGGTGTGTTGCTCACCTGCTCAATCCGCTACCGCACCCCGGAGGTGTTGTGCTGGGATAACAGTATGAGTCAGGCGAATGTGTTCGAGTACAACATATTTCAGAAAAGCCCTTATATTTACACGATTGGGGTAGACCGCGCCGCCAACTGCAAAGGATCGGATTTTGAGCCGAATATGTGGCGCAATAACAAGGCCGATACATCCGGCTTCAACCCGCCACCCGATGTTTACGGCACCTGTGTACAGACGCAATAGAAGCAGCGTGACCCCAAGGCTGGGTGAGGTACTACAGGCTCCAATCTACCGCGTTCACTACAGCAGTGCTTGTTGATGAACCCCGCTGACTGCACGACCGGATGGGTCAGCCATTGTGGCAAAGCTGGCATCCCAGGCAATCGCCGCCGGTGAAGAACAGGCGATTGATTTACCGCCCGGTACCGTCTCAGCCGCCGCCGGGCTTGGGAAGAAGCGCTCAAATATGCTGCGGTAGTAATAGGCTTCTTTGGTCTGGGGAGGATTCACCTGGAAACGTGTCTCGGCAGTTGCCAGCGCATGGTCAGACACTTGCGTTTCAGCGTGTGCTTTCAGTCCGTCGATCCAACCGTAGCCAACACCATCACTGAACTGCTCCTTCTGTCGCCACAGGATTGATGGCGGCAAATAGCCGTCAAACGCTGCACGCAGGATGCCTTTCTCCATCCGTTGTGGGCCGTTGCTGGTCTTGTCGACCATCTTATGCTGCGCATCCATCCGCATAGCCACATCGAGAAATTCACGGTCCAAAAACGGCACGCGCGGCTCGACACCCCACGCCATCATCGCTTTGTTGGCGCGCAAGCAGTCGTAGTAATACAGGGCGTTGAGCTTACGGACCAATTCTTCGTGGAACTCGCGTGCGTTCGGCGCTTTGTGGAAGTACAGGTAACCGCCAAAAATTTCATCGCTGCCTTCACCTGACAACACCATCTTCACTCCCATCGCCTTAATGCGACGTGCCAGCAGGAACATTGGTGTGGATGCGCGAATCGTCGTGACATCGTAAGTTTCAATGTGACGAATCACTTCAGGTAAAACATCCAGCCCCTCCTGGAAGGTGTACTCGAAACCATGGTGGACGGTATTCAACGCCTCAGCAGCCACGTTCGCCGCACTCAAATCTGGCGAGTCTTTCAGTCCAATCGCAAATGAGTGCAGACGTGGCCACCATGCTTCGCTCTGATCATTGGTTTCGATGCGATGGCGTGCGTAGCGTGCGGCCACCGCAGCCACCAGGGAAGAATCCAATCCACCAGACAGCAGTACACCGTATGGAACATCGGTCATGAGTTGACGATGGACGGCCCGCTCGAAGGCTTCACGCAGTTCCTGTAGTGAGACCTGCACTCCTTCCACTGCAGAATAGTTTTTCCAGGGGCGTTCGTAATACTTCACCAGCGTGCCCGTTGTGGTGTCGTACCAATGGCCGGGTGGGAATTGTGCAACATCGGGGCAATGCTCAACCAATGCTTTCATCTCTGACGCGACGCGTAAGCGACCATCCTGATCGTGCCCCCAGTACAGCGGCACCACGCCCATTGGATCGCGTGCGATGAGGCCACGTCCGGTGGTCTTGTCCCATAATGCGAATGCAAAAATTCCATTTAAGCGATTCAGAAACGAGGTTGGAGTTTCTTCGCGGTAAAGCGCATTAATCACTTCGCAATCAGAATGAGTTTGGAACGCATAGGGCTGCTGCAATGTTCCTTTGAGTACAGCGTGGTTATAGATTTCGCCGTTGACCGCCAACGCCAGGGTGCCATCCTCGGAGAACAGTGGCTGGGCACCGCCGGCTGGATCGACGATAGCAAGACGTTCGTGCACCAGAATCGCACCCACATCAACGTAAACGCCGCTCCAATCGGGTCCGCGATGCCGTTGCCGTTGCGAGCACTCCAATGCTTGGTGACGCAGTATCTGTAGGTTGTCACTGGGTTGCAGGTTGAAGATTCCAAAAATGGAACACATCGAAAGCACTCCTGAATATGCGTTTGTTTGGCGATTTGCAATGATGAATCGCCAAGTGCGAGGTGGTGGAACTGAGAAACTCTAGATCACAAAAACAACATCAAATCATGCGGCTGCGTTGCTCCGGTGGACGTTGCTTGGTTCGCATGGTCGTCATCCCACATAGAGGACGCATGATGATTGGTATACGCAAGCCACAAGAGAAGCATTGCTACCAACGCTGTTGAAAGTGCGGCCATGCAGGGTGCAACGCTCACCTGAGGACACGTAGTCTGCCATCGTTGCAGTGCAATGAAGACGCGAGAAGCTGGGCAAAGATACTCTGCTTGCCTCTGTTTGGCTTACACCATTCTTTTTTCTGAAAGAACGCTCGCCGATAGAATACCTGAGCGATTTGAGGATCAATGTTCAGCAAGCAACCGCTCAATTAGCAACTGGTACAGGTCTGGCAGGGCCTCCAAGTCGGACAGGCACACATGCTCATCAACCTGGTGAATGCTGGCGTTGACCGGTCCAACCTCAATACATTGCGCACCCAGTGGCGCAATAAAACGCGCATCGGACGTGCCGCCACCCGTGCTTTCTTCCGGAGGGGCGCCGGAAAAACGTTCTAATACTTCACGTGCGATGCGACGTAATTTTCCTTCCGGGGTATAGAACGGCTCACCGCTACGATGCCAGTGCAAGGTATAGTCCAGCCCGTGTTGATCGAGTAATGCGACGATCTCACTCTCCAAGCGCGGGGCGCTCCAATGCGGGTTGTAACGCAGATTGAAGGCAACCTCCAGTGCACCAGGAATCACGTTGTTGGCGCCGGTTCCAGCGTGGATATTGCTGATCTGCAAGCTGGTTGACGGGAAGGATTCATAACCGTCATCCCAATGCCGCGCCGTCAATGCAGCGAACGCAGGTAAGGCGAGGTGAATGGGGTTGCGTGCTTGATGGGGATAGGCAACATGTCCCTGGACGCCCTTCACGTGAAGCGTTGCCGACAAACTGCCACGACGGCCGACCCGCAGCAGGTCACCCAGTCGTTTGCTCGAAGACGGTTCACCAGTCAAGCACCAATCAATACCCTGACCACGCTGGCGTAACGTCTCGGCCACCTTACGGACACCATCTATTGCTTGGCCCTCTTCATCAGAGGTCAGTAAGATCGCCAATGTGCCTGGATGCTGGGGATACGCAGCCAGGAAACGCTCGGCGGCAATGACGAATGCGGCTACACTTCCTTTCATGTCAGCAGCACCGCGTCCGTACAGGATGCCGTTGCGCATATCTGGCATGAACGGGTCGGAGGTCCATGCTTCAACTGGACCGGGAGGTACCACATCAGTGTGACCAAGCAACACCAGCACTGGCGCACCTCGACCATGCGTAGCCCACAGGTTGCTGACCGCAGCATAGCGCAGGTGTTCACAGATGAAGCCTGCACGCTCCAAGCGCTTTGCAATCATTTCCTGGCAACCGGCATCATCCGGTGTCATTGAGGGTCTGGAAATCAGATCGCAGGCAAGATCAAGGACATCGCTCATGGGAACAAGAAGTTGGAGTGGCAAACGGATAGCTTACGCTTTAAACATGAAATTTCTTTTGGGATATTTGTGAAACCCCTGACTGAATCAAAAAAATTCCCTCTTAAGTATTACTCAAGAGAAAGCAGCACATAACCACCGAATGGAATCATTCCTCAATCGATCCCAAAACGCTTCTTGAATCCATTGTCGCTAAACCCTTGACTGAAGATGCCATCACTGGTTAGGACCACAGGCCGCCGGATCAAATGTGGATATTCCCGCAGCAACAGTTTCCATTCTGCTTCGCTACAGGGTGTTTTGCGATTGCTCGGTAACTGGCGCCATGTGGTTGAAGATTTGTTAATGAGCGCGTCGAAGCTGCCGGCCTCTTTTGACCATGTAACCAACGTCTCCGGTGACGGTATATTCTCACAGTAGTCAACAAAAACGTAAGCGATGCTGAAGCGATCCAGCCATTTATTCGCCTTCTTGCAGGTATCGCAGTTTTTCAATCCATAAAGTGTGGTCATATGTATTATTCCAATCAATCTGCCAAACCACGCAGAAGCTCGTTGATACTGGTCTTGGCACGTGTTTTTTCGTCCACCTGCTTGACAATCACCGCGCAGTACAGGGAGTGCGTCCCATCCTTTGCTGGAAGCTGGCCAGACACCACAACGCTGTAAGGCGGCACATAACCGTAACTGATTTCGCCAGTGGCACGGTTGTAGATCCGGGTACTTTGGCTAATGAACACACCCATGCCAATCACACTGTGATGACCCACGATCACACCCTCCACCACTTCCGAACGGGCACCAATGAAGCAATGGTCTTCGATGATGGCGGGGCTGGCTTGCAATGGTTCGAGTACGCCACCAATCGCCGCACCGCCAGAAAGATGGCAGTGGGCGCCAAGCTGTGCACAGGAACCAACGGTTGCCCAGGTGTCAATCATGGTGCCTTCACCCACATAAGCACCAATGTTGGTGAAGCTTGGCATCAGCACGACATCTTTACCAAAGTAGCTACCACGTCGTGCAATCGCACCTGGGACGACACGCACTCCGGCAGCGCGGAATTTCACTGCATCGTAACCAGAGAAGCGTGATTCAACTTTGTCCCAGAAGGGAGCGGGTTGAGCATCAACGATCGTGGTGTCATGGACACGGAAGTACAGCAATACGGCTTTCTTCAGCCACTCGTTAACCTTCCAGCCACCGTGATTATCCGGCTCAGCAACACGAAACGCGCCAGTTTCCAGGCCGTCGATCACTCTGTTAACGGTTGGGCGGATTGAATCTTCGATCTCTTCCACGGTCAGTGTGGAGTAACGGGCGAAGGCATCTTCAATCGCACTAACAAGTGTCTTATCCACAACAGGAGGGGATGCCTTGTTATCCACCTGTTGCGGTGGGGTTTCCTTAAGGTGGGGTTGGGTTGTCATAGAGGCTCCTGGCTAAAATGTGAGATGTGGAGGCCACCCAGCAGTGCATCATGCAAGTGCTGCTACGGGGAGGATGCGAATGATGTAGGGACGTGTTCGTCAGTGATGGGCACTGATCCTCAGCACGCTCACCGAAGGTGACGATACACGCATCATGCACACATCACTCATCGCAGGGTGCATCAACGTGTTGCAGCAAGTAATCACTGATCCGAGGTACGGTCGATGTGCTGCGATAGAAGCATTGCATTATCTTTTCCACGTGCAGGGATCGCGATGCCTCACTAATGGATTGCAATTATCGAAACGCAAACGCGCTTGTCTGCATCATACAGCCGCGCTAACTCATTGTTTTGAAAAATTCACGTGCTGGCCCGATGCGTTCAACTGCCATGGGCATCTCAAAAACACGCCTTGGTGCTGGTTTAGCAACCAGTGTAGGTGCCGCAATCGGCGCCAAAGCAGTGTTGCCTGGTGTACAACAGTAACCAAGCTCTGACGAATGAACGGGGCAATGCGACACACACGTGGCAGTGGTAGACGATCAATGCTGCCTTGGTCAAAACGGCACGCTCACTGGAGATCAATCTCAACCGACTCTTGCCAAGCAGATCGCTCAACCACCATCACCGTCTGCCACAAACGCGGGCACGTGGAACAGCAGGTAGGTTTATGTACTGCCGATGTCGTTAGGCGATAGGGTCAACACATCCACGCCGTCTTCAGTGACTGCAATCATATGTTCCCACTGCGCTGACAGTTTGCGATCCTTGGTAACCACGGTCCAGCCATCGGGCAATACCTTATGGTGGCGGGTTCCTTCATTGATCATTGGCTCGATCGTGAAGGTCATTCCTGATTCCAGCACCAGTCCCTCGCCAGGACGGCCGTAATGTAGTACCTGCGGATTGTCGTGGTAGACCTTGCCGATACCGTGACCACAGTATTCGCGGACAACGCTAAAGCGTTCGTTTTCGGCGTAGGTTTGAATGGCGTGGCCAATGTCACCAAGCGTCGCACCAGGTTTAACGGCACGGATGCCACGCCACATTGCCTCGTAAGTGGTTTCCACGAGTCGGCGCGCCATCACCGAGGGGTTACCGACGTAATACATGCGACTTGTATCGCCATGCCAACCGTCCTTGATGACAGTCACGTCGATATTGATGATGTCGCCGTCTTTCAGGACCTTGGCATCGCTAGGAATACCATGGCAAATGACATTATTGACCGAAGTGCATATCGTCTTAGGAAAGCCGCGATAGCCAAGGTTAGCCGGAATCGCGCCCTGTACCGTCACAATATAGTTGTGGCAGATCTGGTCGAGTTCTGCGGTAGTCACACCCGGCTTCACGTATGGCGCGACCACATCAAGCACCGTAGCAGCCAAGCGGCCAGCGATGCGCATTTGTTCAATCTCTTCTTTGGTTTTCAGGTTAACAGCCACCATGGGATTATCGCCGATCCTGAATCTAAAGGTTTTCTCTGACTAGTTATTCGTTACAACGATGGGGTGCCCTGAAACGATCAAAATGCAAAAACTATCCAGCACGACAAAAACAAATCGCTTATATCGACGTGGAGATGTGTCATTGAGTGCGATATAGGAATTCGTTTTTCAATGCTAGGAACACACATTGCATCTTGTCACTTGATAAACGATGGGGGAACTCCGCCAATTTGAATCGGAGTAAACCCACGCCAGCCGAAGCGACACCGGCTGAGACATGTAACTCCGGAGACACCAATCCGCTCCGCAGGGAGCAACGCTCCTCCCATAAGGACACCCTAAATCGCTGAATGAACGATTTACGCGTAAGAAACGGCTGCAGGTGATGTAAAGGGAGCTGCATTTCCGCCCCCCCAACAAGATTTAACCTGCTTTGGCAGTGACTGTTTTGCGGGCCAGCTTCTCATGGGCGGTAGCAGCCAAGTCTTCTTTGATGCGGGCGGCTTTGCCTTCCAAACCACGCAAGTAATAAAGCTTAGCGGCACGCACTTTACCGCGACGCTTGATTTCTATCGATTCAATGATGGGACTATGGGTCTGGAACACACGCTCGACACCATAACCATGAGAGATCTTACGTACCGTGAAAGCGGAATTAAGACCTGCATTCTTGGTGGCAATAACCACGCCTTCGTAAGCTTGCAAGCGCTCTCTGTTACCTTCTTTCACTTTAACGTTGACAACGATAGTGTCACCCTGGCTGAACTGCGGCACTTGGCGGGTGATCTGGGCAGATTCAAACTCTGCAATAATAGACTTATTCAGCTTACTCATGGATGCACGGATATACGTTCGTAGGTGTACGTGTCATTACGTACGACGGGTTCAGGTGGGTTGATGTAGCCACCGGGTTGTACCACATGATTACATCAGCTCGCAGACCAATGAAAACAAAAAACGCGATGTCTGCGTAAGGGAGCCGGATCTTAGCATAATGGCTATGCTCCACGCCAAGAGGCTGACGCTTTTCGATCCGTATCCATAGGATGTGTGCGCTTAATCTCATCAAGCAGTAAGCGATCAGCTTTCGACAGTCTCGCTTCATCTATTAGGTCTGGTCGCCGCAACCAAGTGCGCAACAGCGACTGCTGGCGACGCCAACGCGTGATCGCAACATGGTTACCTGAGCGTAATACTTCGGGAACATTCCCAAAAGCATGATTGGATGGATGAGTGTAGTGGGGATAATCAAACAGGCTATCGGCTGCTTCAAAGCTGTCCTGTTTGGCTGACTCAGCGTCGTTCAATACCCCCTCCTGTAACCGGGTGACTGCGTCGACAACCACAGCCGCTCCCAATTCACCGCCAGACAACACATAGTCGCCAATTGACAACTCCATGTTTACTTCATGGGCGATAAAACGCTCGTCAATCCCTTCGTATCGCCCGCATAGCAATATCATGCGCGGCAGCATCGCCAGCTTCCTCGCGCGGGACTGGTTCAGCAGGACACCTTGCGGACTGAGATAAATCAAGGGCGCTGGTTGAGGATCTGCTGCCCGTACTGCTTCAAGGCAGGCACGCAGTGGCTCGATCAGCATCACCATCCCTGGACCACCACCGAACGGACGATCATCGACACGCCGGTAATTTCCTTGAGCATAGTCGCGTGGATTCCAGTTGTGTAAATCAAGCAAACCACGTTCCTGTGCTCTACCGATCACGCCAAACCCGACAGACTGTTTAATGAACTCGGGGAACAAGCTGATAACGTCAATACGCATGCAAGCGGGATATCTGAAACCGGATTGGATGAGGGATGCTGTGGTGAAACAGTATCCGGCAAGACGGGACAGAACTGGCCTGATCATGGACGCCATCACGCATCCACGATCAGAACTCAGGATCCCAATCGACAACAATACGCTCAGCCTCAAAATCAACCGACTTCACGTAATCAGGCTGTACAAACGGGATCAAGCGCTCGCGCTCGCCATGGATGACTATCACATCATTGGCGCCGTTGGAAAACAGATGGGAAACGCTACCGAGAACCACACCTTCAAGGGTGTGTACTTGCAGCCCTTCCAAATCGACCCAGTAATACTCGTCGGGGTGAGGTGGAGGCAAGGCGCTGCGTGGCACATAGATTTCCGTACCACAGATCGCTTCGACTCCATTACGATCATTGATGCCAGGAAAGGTTGCAATCAAACGCTTGCCAGTCTCGTAGCCACGGGCACCATTCAACATGGACTCGGTACCCGTAGGAGAACGTAATAACCACGGCTGGTAACGGAAGATCGCATCCCGTGGCTCAGTCCAAGACTCTATCTTGATTTCACCACGCAACCCGAAACCACCTACAACCCTTCCTAGCAGGATACGGCGCTCATTATCTTTCATCAGTGCGGTATCCAGGTTGGATCAGGAGACCCAATCCCATTCATTAGGCCGCAGTCGCCTGGGTTTTGCTGACTTCCTTAAGCAAGCTACGCACCTTGTCCGTCAGTTGGGCACCGTTTCTGACCCAATGCTCGACACGAGCCATATTCAATACCACGCGCGATTCAGCGCCCTGTGCCACTGGGTTATAGTGGCCAACGCGCTCAATGTTACGACCGTCGCGTTTGTTACGCGAATCAGTAACGATGATCTGGTAAAAGGGGCGCTTCTTGGCACCACCACGAGTCAGACGAATCTTGACCATAGTATTAATTTCCTGATATTGCCCAGTCGCCAGGATGGCGAGGTAAGTGTGGAATTGTAACGGCCTACCCTCTCTGGATTCCACATCCTTTTCTACAGGACAAAGACGCCGGTCTTACGATAAAACCGCGAAATGGGATGATTTTGCAGACTGAAGGGATAGCACACTCCTTCTCTCACAGCAACCCCATAGGCAATTGTGTTGCTCCCTACAACTTAATGTGCCGCTCTACTATTACCGATATTGAACAACTGAAACTCCCGGATATGCGCCGCATCTGCACTGGAAAGAATATTTAGACGGACGCGGGAAGCAGTCAGTGACCCAAAATGATCAATCTTCATCTTGCCGATTGCTTGCGCTTGAGCAACGCGTACCCACTTGCCTTTCTGCCACACTTCAATCGCATACTTCTGTACCAACTGACCATCATTGAGCCACTCCATGGTGAGCGAAGTGTCAAATGTGATGGGTTGCTTGAAATGCAGTTCAAGCATTGCGCTGTGAGAACCGTGCGGCGCACTCCAAAACGTATCTACATCACCATCCACCGCTGCAACGATGGCTTGGTGATTTTTCAGATGCACAGGGACCAAATTCTTTCCAGCACCGTAACACGCCTGAATCGCTACCCCCATTGCCTGTAATCGTTTGACATCTGCTTCTGGCAGCAGTCCTCGCGTGTCTGGCGCAATCCCCAAGACCAATTGACCACCGCGGCCCACACTCTTCTCCCAGATCGCAAGCAACTCATCTACGCTTTTTAGAGTGCGCTCGTTGTTTGGATGCCAAAACCACTCCAACCTGTGCAATGGGGTATCGACTTCTACTGGGCGCCAACGCAAATCACCGTGGCGATCAATGACATTCCAGTTCTCCCCTTCGATAACACCGGCCTCATTACCAACCCAGCGGATGTCACCATATTTGAATAATGCCGTGTCGGCAAAAACCATCGTATTAGGCTGGTAGGTACGCAACTGTTCCAGATATTTATCAAAATCGTATTCATGGCCTGCGCTGCCGGCACCGTCCAACCACCATTCGGTAAGTGGGCCATAGTGCGATGCCAGTTCAACAAGTTGCGCCGCGTAAAACTGATTGTAGGCATCAACATTGGCATACTTCGGCTCATGACGATCCCACGGCGAAAGGTAGATTCCGAACCCCATCCCTTGCTGACGCACCGCTGCAGCGGTCAACTTCACCACATCGCCTTTGCCTCCCATCCACGGGCTATTTTTCACCGAATACTCGCTCTGCGCCGTTGGCCATAGCGCAAAACCATCGTGGTGCTTAGCGACCAAGATCAGATACTTGGCTCCAGCCGCCTTCGCTGCCCGCGCCCACTGACCAGGATCAACGTGCATCGGATTGAACACCTTGGGACTCGCACTACCATCGCCCCACTCCTGATCAAGCCAAGTATTAGGATTGAAATGGACGATGACACCAAATTCAAGATCCTGCCACGCTATCTGCTGGGGTGATGGCTTCATCACGGCAACGTTTTGGGCAATCGCAACTGGACATATCAAAGCAGCCAAACAAAATCCGATCAGCACGCGTAACGAAGCAAACAGGGAGCTTTGTGTCATAGGAGTGTGAGATGTCCAGGCAGTGATTAATCACAAAAGCTCCTAAAATATAGCGTTTCACATGACTCACTGATGAGCGCAGCAAAGCGTCCTTTCACTTGAGCGTATTGCCTGCACTTGGCGTAGATTATCTGGTGTGATCGTATTGGTTCAGCGCGTGATACGTGCCTAACGGTATCCCTGTATACCTCGCCAAACAGAAGCAAGGCTCCCTAAGCGCGTCTGAAAACTGCATGGATCGCATGGAATCTGACCTACGTTGAATGGATGACTTTGCCATCCTGATCAGTGTTTTTCTCAGAGCCATATGATTCGAGCCAATGGCTCAAATGAGCTCGAATACGCATGAGTTAACATTTTTGAACGCAGCAACCAAGCCGCGCTCACTTCTCGACAGAGATCATTGATGGCAAATGAGGATTGATCTGCACCAATGTGCGCGCAACAGCACCACGGCCGTTAGCAACTAACGCCAACCCAGCCTGGGCCATCTGGCTACGCTTGCTTGGATCTGCCAGTAGATGTTCCAACATCGCGCCGACCGCTTCAGCATCGGCACAGATTTCCAACGCTTGAGCACCCTTCATGCGCCGCGAGATTTCGGAGAAATTGTGCAAATACGGCCCAGTCACTGTAGCGGTACCAACAGCGGCTGGCTCCAGCAAATTATGGCCTCCGATTGGCTGCAAACTGCCACCAACAAAAGCAACCTGAGCACAACCGTAAAATGCACTCAGCTCACCAAGGGTATCAATGACAAACACGTCGGTTGTCACATCTGGCCACGTGTGTTGCTTGCGCGTACTGACACGCCAACCGTGTTCGTATGCCAGCCCTTCAACCTTATGAAAACGCTCCGGGTGCCGTGGTGCCCACAACAGCAACAAATTCGGGATACGACGTAGTAAGCGCGTGTGGATGTCGATGATCGCAGCCTCCTCGCCTTCATGCGTACTGGCCGCAATCCACACCGGACGCGCCATCGGAACACACCTGCGAAACGCAGCCATGAAAACATCAAGATCCTGTGGTGTGGGGATATCGAACTTCAAATTACCTAATGCAACCACTTGATCGGGACGCGCACCCAGACGCAAAAAGCGCAGTGCATCCTCTTGCGATTGCGCCGCCACACACACCACAGAACGTAACGCACGCCTGATGAGCGGCTTGAGCAAACGATAACCACGCAACGAACGTACCGACAGCCGTGCATTGAGGATATACACAGGAATGCCATGACTGCGGCAACCGAACAGCAAATTCGGCCACAGCTCCGTTTCCAAAATCAGCGCTAATTGCGGACGAAAATAGCGCAGAAAACGTTCCACACTGCCGGGCACATCGTATGGCAAATACACATGCTCCAATGAATCCCCCCAGAGGGCACGCACCCGCTCAGATCCTGTGGGGGTAATGGTGGTGATGACCCAACGGATATCCGGCCGTTGTTGGCGCAACGCATTCACCAACGAGGCAGCAGCATTGACCTCACCGACCGAAACAGCATGTAACCACACCTGAGGACGGGCATACGCTGCTGGATATGAAGCATAGCGTTCATTCCATCGGTTGAAATATTGACGGACCCGGAAACCGCGCCAGACCAAGTGGTAAATGGTAAAGGGCAGTAATAAATACAACAGCGCCGAATATAGTGCGCGCAACAGCCATTCAATCGGGTCTTTCCGCATGCATACCAGGATACGGAACCCGATGACCGCATGCATCTATCAGAGAACATACTCAAGCCGATCCCATAGAATTACGCTATGTCAGATTCTACAAACGTGACTCCCCGTCCATCCCTACTGAAACCAGCACACTGGCCAATGTATGTAGCACTGTGCGGAATGGTCCTAGCCGCACGCCTGCCTTGGGGACTACAGCGCCGTCTGGGCCGGGTGATTGGAGCAATGGCGCTGCGCCTTGTCGGGACGCGCCGGTGCGCCGCGGAGATTAATCTACAGCTGTGCTTTCCAACACACAATGAGGCGTGGCGGAAAAAGCTGTTGCACGAGAATTTTGACGCCTTAGGCGTGGGCTTGTTCGAATTTGCACGCGCCTGGTGGGGAAGCATCGACGTGATCCGTGCAGGCATACATGTGGAAGGGCTAGAACACCTACGCCAACTGCAACGCGAAGGCCGCGGCGTACTGCTTGTCTCCGGGCACTTCATGACATTAGAGATATGCGGACGGCTGCTCTGCGACTACGTGCCATTGGCCGGCATGTACCGGCGCCATCGCAACCCAGTATTGGAATGGGCGATCAAACGTGGACGGTTACGCTACGCCACCCAGATGTTTGCCAACGAGGAGTTGCGTGCAACGATCAAGCACCTGAAATGTGGTGGCTTCCTGTGGTATGCACCAGACCAAGACATGCGGGGCAAAGAGACCGTGTTTGCACCCTTCTTTGGGATGCCTGCAGCCACGATCACCGCAACGCATCAACTCGCCCGACTCACGGGCTGCGCGGTGGTACCTTACTTTCATCGCCGCCAAGGAGGGAACTATGTGTTGAAGATCGCACCACCGTTGGCAGATTTCCCATCCAAAGACCTCGCTGCTGACACCGCACGCATTAATCAAGTAATTGAAACGATGATAGACGAGGCTCCGGATCAGTACTTATGGATTCATCGCCGTTTTAAGCGACAACCAGAGGGACACAGCCGCTTCTACAACTAAGTGTATGGTGGTGATGGCCATGCTTGGAGCATGGATCAACATCTATTCCTTGCCGATCCCTTGAGCAGGCTGGCGCATCACCGATATTCACTACGACACGGTGACGCAACAGTGCAAATATGATCGACCTCCACGGTATCGCTTGACTGCCAATGCCATCACCTGATTGAGCATAATCAGCCTGCTACTCAGGTTTTCTTAATGGCACCATTTTGAAGCAACGCCCCGGCATAGAGACCGGCTAGCATCAGCATCAAAGCACCCCAGAAGCTGGAGTAGAACGCCAAATGCGTATTGAAGGGGAACACGGTCGCGAGTAATGAAATCATCGCTGGGCGAGCACGATCACGCGCCGCGGCGGTCGCATAACGCCAAGCACGCCACGCCATTGCTGCGCCAGCGATCCACAGTAGCAACCCAATCACGCCAGTTTCAGAAAGAATTTCCAAGACGATTTGGTGCGCGTGCAATGCAGGACCTGCCCCCCAGGCGGGTATCCGCTCTGGGGTGGGATTACACGCGGGATAAGCATCACGGAAACCCCGTACGCCGACACCACTCAAGGGGTGTGCCTGGATCATACACAACGCCGCCTGCCAAATTTGGCTGCGTCCAGACAATGCCTGGTCCACTCCAGCGCCATGATCGGCAAAAACCGCTGCGGTACGGTCAATGCGCTCGCGTGTTTGAGGTGAAAAGGCAATCACTGCGAGCGCCAGTGGCAAGAAAAGGGCACCCATCCCCAGTAAGCGCCTTATCCCAAGCACCCTCCACCCTGACAGCATCAGGATCAGACCATACGTGATCCAGGAAGCACGCGACCCCGCCAATAACAGAACGATGCCAAGCACCGCCACAACCAGTAACCACAACGCAACACCGCGACGTTGCATTGCAAACAGCACAAATGGCGACAGCGTTGCCAAAGTTTGGCCAAGTTTGAGATTGCATGGGCCAAAAATACCGCTCAGGCGGTCGGCTAACATCATCTGCTGGGTGCTACAGAATCCATAGCCACTGATCGCCTGTTTGAGTTGATTCAACGACCAGAACAACGGACTGGTGCGCAACACTGCCTGAGCTAAGGCATCCAAGGTCCAGATCAACCCAATGACGGCCAACCCTTTGAAGGTGCGCTCTCGACGCTCTGGGGCCCCTACGGCAATCGCACATAACCACATGAAAGGCAGATAGCGCAGGTCCGTCGCCACCTTACGGAAGCTCTCGGAAAGCTCCAACGCTCCGAATAAAGACACCACCTGCGGCAACCAGTAAGCCATGAATAAAATGCTGGTCAGTGCCCAGGCGGGACTATCAAGCAACTGGGTACCACCACGGAAGCGATAGCGGATCAGAGAGTAGCTGGCAAGTAACGCACTCAGGGTGAGTACCGTAGCCGCTAATCCTGGTAATGGCCAAAAGGCCACGAACACCACCACGCATACCGGTGCCCAACGGCCAACATCAAGCAGCAATGCTGGCTTAGAGATGCTCACAATGTCAGGTGCAGAGTTCGTCATACACCTGCAACGTGGCCGATTGCATCGTCTGCAACGTGTAAGGAATGTCCGGAGGTAGCTCAGGGGAATGCATCAACAGCATTGCAGCACGCCGCTGCAGTACGGCTGTATCGAATGGGGAGACGGCACCATCAGGCTGTAACTGGGTGAGTAATTCGCCAACACCTCCATGATTCCAGCCGAGCACGGTGCGACCAACCGCGAGTGCTTCAAGCACGGTACGGCCGAATGCTTCAGGTTTGCGCGACAGTTGCAACACTAGGTCGCTGGCCGCATAGGCTTCAACGATATGCTCAGTCGGCGGAGTAAATACTACGCAATCGGTCACCCCCAGCTCGCGAGCTTGGGCTTCCAGCTCAGCCAGGTAAGATTCACGGCCTGGTTGACACGCACCAGGCAGCCACAAGCAGATGTTGTAGTGGAAAACACGCCGTAAAAAAGCCAGCAAAAGCAGCGCATCACCATGCCCTTTCAACCTGGTGCCGCGACCGGGCATCAGCAACAAACGGGTGTTGTCATCTAAACACGGGACATATTTCCTGGCCCAACGACGCGCGGAGCGATCCGGATACGGTCGGCGTCGGAACCTGGCAAGGTCGACGCCGCGCGGGATGGTACGCAGTCGCTGCGGATCGGTACGGCGGTAATGCCGGAGTACATAATCATGCACAACGTTTGAAACACAAATCACCCGCTCTCCATAGGTCATAACGGCACTGTAGGGGTTCGGCGCATTGAGACCATGAACCGTCGTGACAAATCGCGGCTTTGGGGAAAAGAAAAGACCATGCAATGCATACCAAGTCAGCCACGCAGGTAACCGCGAACGTGCATGCACAATGTCCGGGCGTAACTGGGCAAACAAGCGACGCAGCGCAGCAATGTGACGTAGTGTCAGCAATGATTTACGGCCAATATCCAAGGTGATGTGCTCAGCACCGATGCTGAGCAGGAATGCGACCAAAGGTCCGCCCGCCGAGACAACAATCGCCCGGTGTCCAGCCTGCACCAGCGCTGCGGCAACTTCCAAGGTTGAGCGTTCGACGCCACCGGAACATAGTGCTGGCAGTAGCTGTACGACGGTGAGACGACGCGTCGGCAAGACAAACATTCAGTCAATTAACGTGTAGACGGCCCCACAGTAGGGGCAGGTGACCTCGCCATTCGGTTCATCCTCTATCGGCAGATAGACCCGCGGGTGTGAGTTCCATAGTGCCATCTCCGGCATTGGGCAGCTCAATGGCAGATCACGGCGATGCACGGTGTAACGCTTCTGGGCGTTGGCGGGTGCGGTGGCGGTCTGGCTCATGGGTGAGATCATTGAAAGGGTGTGGCTAAGCATTTTATCAGTGAGGACCGCTGTCATGCGGTTGGTAAAGGCACGCGATGGGGTCATGAATCACACTTGGGTTGCTGCATCATGACAATCCTCATCATTCTCGTATCTACATAACCACGCACGATGTTGGCAAAAGATGTTGCAGTGTCGATGAGGGACGGAGTCATCAACCGATTACGGTCCCCCGCGGCACGAGAAAAACCATGAATCCATTGATTCTAAAAATGCTCCAGAGCAGGCAAGGCCAGCAGTGCCCGTTGGGGGATGAAGATACGCATCAATTCAACGTAGATGCCAACTCTCACGGATTGCATTAAGCATATGCTGCTAACGATTACTTACAGCGCAGGATCACAAGCAACCGTTTATTCCACGCGAAGGGCAGTCACATTTCAGGCAATGCCAAGGCTCATGAGGCGAGGCAGTGCAATACCAACACTTCGTAAACAATCGGGCAGTGGCAGGCCATTGTAGCCAGCACTGGTACACATGCGACGCGCGCTGCTTCATCTAGACGTGGGACGGAACAAGATGCTGCGGTGTGCCGCAGGCAAGTGCCGAGGAACCGTCTGGACACGTGCAATGGGAGAGGCTCAGGGTTGTTCGGCAGGCTACAGGTGCCTTTGTGGGCAAGCGAACGCAGGGACGCTCAACGTATCTCTTCATCTATCACCCGATGAAACGTGGCGTATTTTGTACAGAACATTGCCACATTGAATGATTGAATGATTGAATGATTGAATGATTGACAGTGCGCCGTTTCTCGATCCAGAACCAGAATAGAGAGATAACCGGCGCTGCAATAGGGAGGGGGCCTAATAAATTAAAAGGAGGGACATGGAGACATCGCCCCATGCTAACGTAAGGAGGCATTTTTATCGCAAAGTGATCTTTCAATAGGCATCGCTTGTTGCTGTAGAGATGCTCTGACTGCTACTCGCTATCACCTTCGCACCACCATGCCTGAGTACCGATCCAAAACTTCCACCTACGGCCGCAATATGGCTGGTGCGCGTGCGTTATGGCGCGCTACCGGCATGAAGGATGACGACTTCCAGAAGCCGATCATCGCGATTGCTAATTCTTTCACTCAATTCGTCCCAGGGCACGTTCATCTAAAGGATCTTGGCCAGCTAGTCGCACGTGAAATTGAGCGTCTCGGTGGTGTAGCCAAAGAATTCAACACGATTGCGGTAGATGACGGTATCGCGATGGGGCACGACGGAATGCTGTATTCGCTACCTAGTCGTGAAATCATCGCCGACTCCGTCGAATACATGGCAAACGCGCATTGTGCTGATGCGCTGGTATGCATCTCCAACTGCGACAAAATCACTCCTGGCATGCTGATGGCATCGCTCCGCCTGAACATCCCAACGGTGTTCGTCTCAGGTGGGCCGATGGAAGCCGGAAAAACGACACTGGCTGATCACAAACTCGACCTAGTTGACGCAATGGTGCTGGCTGCCGACCCTCACGCGAGTGACGAGGAAGTTGCTACCGTGGAACGCAGTGCCTGCCCCACTTGCGGTTCATGTTCGGGCATGTTTACTGCCAACTCGATGAACTGTCTCACCGAAGCACTCGGTTTATCCTTGCCAGGTAACGGGACTGTCGTTGCGACGCATTCTGACCGTAAACAACTGTTTTTGAACGCAGGACGCACTGTCATTGAGTTATGTCACCGCTGGTATGGGGCTGAAGATGCCACCGCATTACCTCGAGGCATTGCTACATTTGCTGCGTTCGAAAACGCGATAACCCTAGATATCGCGATGGGCGGCTCGACTAATACGATTTTGCACCTACTTGCAGCCGCACAGGAGGCGGAAGTGTCTTTTACGATGCAAGACATTGATCGCTTGTCACGGAATGTGCCGCAATTATGCAAAGTTGCTCCCAACACGCAGAAATACCATATTGAGGATGTGCACCGCGCTGGAGGCATCTTCGGGATTCTAGCTGAATTGGCACGGGGAAACTTGTTACATACTGACGTCGCAACCGTACATAGCAAAACCCTGGGTGAGGCCATCGCCACATGGGACATTATCGGGACGCAGGATGAAGCGGTCCATACGTTTTATAAAGCAGGTTCAGCAGGCATCCCAACCCAGGTGGCCTTCAGTCAAAGTACGCGTTGGCCGTCACTCGATACTGATCGTACCGAAGGCTGCATCCGTGACATGGAGCATGCGTTCTCGAAGGAAGGAGGCTTGGCAGTGCTCTATGGCAACATTGCCCAGGATGGCTGCGTCGTAAAGACCGCCGGTGTAGACGCATCAATCCATGTGTTCGAAGGTTCGGCCCTGGTGTACGAAAGCCAGGAGGCAGCGGTCAAAGGAATCCTTAGCGACGAGGTACAACCAGGCATGATCGTCGTGATTCGCTACGAAGGCCCCAAGGGCGGCCCTGGCATGCAGGAGATGCTGTATCCAACGTCGTATTTGAAGTCCAAAGGTCTCGGGAAGCAATGTGCTCTATTCACCGATGGCCGGTTTTCTGGCGGGACCTCAGGTTTATCAATTGGCCACGCTTCACCCGAAGCCGCAGCAGGTGGTGCTATTGGCCTCATCCGGGATGGCGACCGTATCCGCATCGACATTCCACAGCGCGCGATCAATGTGCTCATCAGCGAAGAGGAGTTGGCTTCACGGCGCCTCGAACAACATGCCATCGGCTGGAAGCCGGCCCAGTCACGGACGCGTAAGGTCAGCAGTGCTCTGAAGGCGTATGCATTACTTGCAACCAGCGCCGACAAGGGGGCCGTACGCAACAAAACGCTACTTTGAATATCATCGCAATCAGGTGCCCGGATGTGAGTCAAACGCAGGAAGTGAGATATAGAGAACTGAACGGGAAACAACAGATACTGGCCGAAAAAATTCCACAAACAATCATTGGAATGCGGATACACGGTTGCAGAGATTCACTCGCACAGGGGGAAACACGGCAATCCATCGGATTGCTATCGCCAAGCTTAGGAAGTTGATTCAAGGAGATGGGCAAACACAGAGTATGCATTGCACACGTGCAAAAAATCACAACACAGTTCACACGGCTATCTTTTTCATGGATATCGCATCGTTATCGTTTAGGAAAAATAGGCTCCAATTCACCATTTTTCCCTGCTTTGCTCAGGAACACTCTTAGTATCAAAGGCAAGGTGCCAATGCACTGCGCGTATCAGATGCAAACTAAATATATCGCTCACATACACCGAGCAAGAACCATTTTCCTGGCTCGATTAAGTGTGCCAAGTACTTGATCTTTATGTTTCTTTAGTCGTTTGTAGCGCTGCAGTATGACAAAACACTGTAGGCGAGAAACAAGACGCAATGATGATTTTCTTGGTAAGCACTCTGCTTACCTTGGTTACCGCTCGCCAGATAAGATCATCGCCAATGCCACGCGCCGCCCCTCACTAGCCAACACATTGTAAGTACGCGCTGAGGCATCGTTGGTCATGATTTCGATGCCGATTCCACGCGTCAGGCAGGTTGCCAGCACTACGGCTGGAGGAAAGATGTGACGATTTCCAGTGGATAGAATGACTAGCGTCGGTGCCAACGCCAGCACGGGTTCCAAATCGGTTGCTTGCAACTGCTCCGGCTTGGCCACTGACCAATCCTCAACTAATTTGTCCGGCATCAGGATGAAGCTGGAATACAGCACTCGATCATTGATGCGCGCATGGTTGGCATCAGCAAGGCGTAGGACGTAGATGTAATCAGGTTGTTCCTGAGTAAAGAGCACAGGCTGACCTCCGTGTGCTTAAGCGCGAGGCAACACGATTTGACATCTTCCCTTACTGCAGCGGTACAGAATAGCGATGTGACCAATACGCTGGACCAATACGCTACCGCTCTGAGCAGTCAGCGTAGCAATCAGCATATCGCGCATTTCGCGATCATCATTAACAACCTTCACCTTGATAAGTTCATGCCGTTCCAGGACATCGTTTAATTCTGAAAGAAATGCGGAAGTCAACCCCTTATCGCCAGTTTGCAATAAAATTTTGAGATGATGGGCTTGGCCACGCAGGAAACGATTTTGAGCGGAAGTGAGCGCGATGGTCATGGTTGATTTAACGGAATGCCAAATTAGATATTTAGAGTATCATGGTGGTTCTTTTTCCTCGGTTTTCAGATGTCACATAGCAAGAGCAGTCAGCGTTGGCTTAAGGAGCATTTCTCCGATCCCTTCGTGAAAAAAGCTCAAGCCGAGGGTATGCGCTCGCGAGCCGCATACAAGTTAGAAGAAATACTTAAACGTGATCGAATCCTCAGACCGAACATGGTTGTGATCGATCTTGGTGCTGCACCTGGAGGATGGTCGCAGCAAATACGCAAGCAGATGGGTGATAGCGGCAGGGTCATCGCTTTGGATATCGTGAAGATGGCGCCGCTGGTTGGAATAGAGTTCCTTCAAGGTGACTTCAGAGATAAAGCGGTCTTATCTCAGCTCGAGATAATGCTCAAAGGCCAACCCGTTGACCTTGTGCTTTCAGATATGGCCCCCAATAAGAGTGGAATAGACGTAATGGACCAACCGCGGATGATGTACTTAGCTGAGCTGGCGATGGATTTTGCGGACATCCATGTCAAACCGGGCGGTTCGTTCCTAATCAAACTGTTCCATGGAGTCGGATCAGATGGCTACATCCGTCAATTACGACACAGGTATAAAAAAGTTGCGATCCGCAAACCACTTGCTTCCCGCAAGCGCTCCCCAGAGGTTTATATCCTTGGTGACGGCAAGCTCACTCAGAATGAAGTAAGCTGCTCGTGAGTGGTCGCATTCGAATATTGAGAGTAAATGAGAGGCACTGGAACCAATGAGGATGAACGACTTAACCAAAAATGTGTTGCTGTGGGTGGTCGTCGCCGTCGTGCTGATGGTGGTATTTCAAAGTTTCTCGCCACGTATTGGTGGAGTGATAGGCAACGAACCAATCACCTATACACAATTTCTGAATGAAGTGGATAGCGGTCGGATCAAGTCGGTGAACTACACCGACGAGAGTGGCCTGACTGTCAACGCGATTCGCTTCAAACGCACCGACGGTAGCGAGGGTTTGGTCTACGGACCACGCGACGACAAATTGGTCGACGTGTTATACAGCAAGAACATTGAGATGACCCGGCAAAAGCCTTCCACCGGCCCAGGCTTTTGGTCTCTAGTATTGAATTTTCTACCAGTCATCCTAATCATTGGATTCTGGGTTTTCATCATGCGCCAGATGCAAGGTGGTGGGGCTAAAGGTGCGATGTCGTTTGGGAAATCCCGTGCAAAATTGCAAGGCGATGACCAGATCAAAATCACTTTTGCTGACGTCGCCGGTTGCGACGAAGCCAAAGAGGAAGTTGGTGAGCTGGTCGATTTTTTGCGTGACCCCACTAAATTCACCAAGCTTGGCGGCAAGATTCCACGTGGAGTCTTGATGGTGGGTCCTCCAGGCACCGGCAAGACGTTATTAGCCAAAGCAATCGCTGGGGAAGCAAAAGTGCCTTTCTTTTCGATTTCTGGATCTGACTTCGTCGAAATGTTTGTTGGGGTCGGTGCTAGCCGTGTTCGTGACATGTTTGAGCAAGCCAAAAAGCATGCCCCATGCATTATTTTCATCGACGAAATCGACGCGGTAGGCCGTCATCGAGGTGCAGGCTTAGGCGGAGGCCATGACGAACGCGAACAAACTTTAAACCAGCTCCTGGTCGAAATGGACGGCTTTGAAGGCGGTGAAGGCGTGATTGTGATCGCCGCGACGAATCGCCCTGACGTGCTCGACCCTGCGCTGCTGCGCCCAGGTCGCTTCGACCGTCAAGTTGTGGTTGCTCTACCAGACGTTAAAGGCCGTGAGCAGATCCTAGGTGTTCATATGCGTAAGTTACTGTTAGCCAATGACGTCGAGCCGCTCGTGATTGCACGTGGAACCCCTGGTTTTTCTGGAGCTGACTTAGCCAATCTGTGCAATGAAGCAGCGTTATTCGCCGCGCGTAGCAACGAAAAGGAAGTCAGAATGAACCATTTCGACGCTGCCCGCGACAAAATACTCATGGGCACTGAACGTCGCTCAATGGCAATGAGTGAGGAAGAAAAAACCCTTACTGCTTACCACGAAGCTGGTCATGCCATCGTTGGCCGCTTAGTACCTGAGCATGACCCTGTGTACAAAGTCACGATTATCCCCCGTGGCCGTGCTTTGGGCGTCACCATGTATCTTCCTGAAGGTGACAAATACTCAATCAATAAAGTGGCTATTCAGTCCCAACTATGCTCCTTATATGGTGGCCGTGTTGCCGAAGAATTAATCTTCGGTGAGGATAAAGTCACAACTGGCGCTTCTAATGATATTGAACGTGTGACCAAGATGGCACGCAATATGGTCACCAAGTGGGGACTCTCGGATGAACTGGGTCCGGTTGCTTATGGCGAGGAAGAGGATGAAGTTTTTCTTGGCCGTTCTGTGACTCAACATAAAAATGTCTCAGATGAAACGGCCCGCAAAATTGATGAGGTAGTGCGCTCTATCTTGGACAAAGCGTACGCTCGTACCAAGCGGATTTTGGCAGATAACTTAGATAAGCTCCACGCGATGTCCCAGCTGCTGCTGCAGTACGAAACCATCGACGCACCTCAGATTGATGCCATTATGGAGGGTCGTGCCCCCCCCCCGCCGGTTGGCTGGGGTAAACCTTCTGACAATGGTAGCGACGACGACATGAGTAAGCCCCGCCCATTAACTACCATCGTTGTTCCAGCTGAGCAGGTTTGATCTAAACAGTAATCACTGCACCGTCATATACACCGGCCCTAGAGTCATCCTGGGCCGGTTGTGTCTTTGAAACGCAATAAACTGTCACACCACAGATAGCACCAGCAATGACCGTAGTATTACTTTCCAGGCCTGTTGCTTGCTGTGCCATGATCCACTCACCGGTGGCATAACACACCACTAATATATTGAAAACCGTGATCGCCACTGTTGCTAGTGAATCTATCGGCTTTTAACGATCAGCCATACCATGCTGGTTACCTTACAACGCTCATCCACCATCACAGCAACAGGAAAGGAAGTTTCCGATGTTTGACACTATCCCCACCCTGCACTGCGCCGGACGCACCTTGCGTCTAGACAGTCCATTGGTCATGGGTATCCTCAACGTGACTCCTGATTCCTTTTCCGACGGAGGCCTGTATGACTCTGTGGATGCAGCAGTGGCGCATGGATTACGCCTGATTGCTGAGGGTGCAGACATCATTGATATTGGCGGGGAATCCACCCGTCCCGGCGCAGCGCCGGTACCGCTGGAGGAGGAACTACTCCGAGTGGTGCCGGTCATCAAGGCATTAGCTGCCTACGATAAAGCTGTCATCAGCGTAGACACCTTCAAACCTGAGGTAATGCGTGCGGCAGTCGCTGCCGGTGCCGGCTTGATCAATGACATCTATGCACTACGCACTCCCGGAGCGCTGAAAGCAGCAGCAGAACTGGCTGTACCAGTGATATTGATGCATATGAAAGGTGAGCCGCACTCAACGCAAACACCACAGTACGATCATGTGGTTGATGAAGTGTACCGTTTCCTGGCCGAGCGGATTTTTGCCGCCGAGATAGCAGGTATCGAACGACACCGACTGCTGATCGATCCTGGTTTCAGTTTCAGCAAGACCACGGAACATAACATTGCACTGTTAGCGGCACTGGAACGTTTCACCAATCTCGGCATCCCATTGTTGGCCGGATTGTCACGCAAGCGTAGCTTGGGCGAACTGACAGGACGTCAGTTACCAATCGAACGCGTGTACGCCTCCGTCGCTGCACATCTCATTGCGGTACAACGCGGCGCGTTAATCGTACGGGTGCATGATGTGGCAGCTATGGTCGATGCCCTCAAAGTTTGGCAGGCAGTTTCAGCAGCGGCTGCACCTGCAACACATACCAAAACTACAGTGGCTCGTTCGCCCCATGACGACTGATGCCGGCCGACACGAGACCAGCCGCAATTGTACTCATGGGGCCAACCGCAAGCGGCAAAAGCCAACTGGCCATTGATATTGCCAAGCGTTGGGGAGGGGAGGTCATTAGTGTTGACTCGGTTCTGGTCTATCGTGGCTTAGACATCGGTACTGCAAAGCCGAACGCGGCAATGCGTGCATCAGTACCGCATCATTTGATCGACATTTGTGAACCTTGGGAAACCTATTCTGCTGCCGATTTCGCGCATGATGCACGCGCCGCAATCGACATGATCGTTAGACGTGGCGCATTACCAATCCTCACTGGCGGTACTGGACTGTACTTCCGTGCGTTACTGGCAGGTCTTTCGGATATGCCTCCAGCTCATCCTGAAATACGCGCGATGATCGCGGCTGAAGCCAAGAGAGACAGTTGGGCAGCACTACACACACGTTTGGCCGAAGTCGATGCAATCACGGCTGCACGTATCCACGCGACCGACCCACAGCGAATTCAGCGTGCATTGGAAGTCTATCTAGTGAGCGGACAATCAATGAGTGATTGGCAAAATCAGCCACCCAAACAACGATTACCTTTGCGGGTTCTTAAGCTGGTGCTCGCACCGACCCATCGCAAAGTACTGCACTTCAGGATCGCGCAGCGCTTCAAGGCAATGTTGGATAACGGCCTACTTGCCGAGGTGAATGCGTTACGTACACACCCATCCATCCACGCAATGGCTCGACCACTGGATCTTCCAGCAATGCGTGCGGTTGGCTACCGCCAATGTTGGGAACACTTGGACGGCATGTACACTGCCGAAATGCTGTATCAGCGCAGCGTTGCCGCCACACGTCAACTGGCCAAACGTCAGTTAACGTGGCTACGTGGCGAGCTGGATGCCCTTTGGTTCGATCCAGAACATGATCAATCCAGAATAGAGAAAGTCATGGAAGCATTTTTAAACAGATAAAAACATGTCGACTGCGTCTCAGCGGTGTAACATCATGGCTCCGGAGCCGATTAGGAAAACAAACCGGCTGACCGGAGTAATAATAAAAATAAAGGAGTTTTCGATGGCTAAGGGGCAATCTTTACAGGATCCTTTTCTAAACGCATTGCGTCGCGAACGGGTACCTGTATCAGTCTATCTAGTGAACGGCATCAAACTACAAGGCACAATCGAATCATTCGATCAATTTGTGGTTCTACTACGTAATACTGTCAGCCAGATGGTGTACAAGCATGCTATTTCCACAGTGGTACCTGCACGCAACGTACGAGTTGGCCCAGGTGGAGGCTATGTGCATTCAGGTAGTGATACGTTGCAAATTAATGATGACGAAGTGGAATGATCCGGGAGTGAGGTGTGTTTGACCGCTCACGCAAAGGCGAGTATGCGTTGCTGATCCAGCCCCTCACCGATCACTCTGCCGAAGACGGCGCTTTGGAGGAATTTGCGGACCTGACCAGGTCCGCAGGGGCAACTGTTGCTGGATCTCTCGCCGTTCGGATACATCGTCCGAACCCATCAACACTGCTTAGCAGCGGTAAGTTAAAAGAAATAAAGGAAACCGCCGACGCAACCGGGGCGGACCTGATACTGATTAATCATTCACTCTCCCCCGTGCAAGAACGTAATCTGGAAAAGTCTCTTGAACGTCGCGTGATTGATCGTACGGGGCTTATTCTGGACATCTTCGCACAACGCGCATGCAGCCACGAAGGCAAGCTGCAAGTCGAGTTAGCACAGCTACGGCACTTGGCAACACGGTTGGTACGCGGATGGACTCACCTAGAACGCCAACGTGGTGGTGCGATCGGTCTGCGTGGCCCCGGTGAAACTCAGTTGGAAACTGATCGCCGCTTATTGCAAAAACGGGTGGAACAACTACAGAAACGCCTCAGTAAAGTCGAGGTGCAGCGCACCCAGATGCGTCGCGCAAGAGTGCGTAGCGAAGTGCCACGTATCGCACTCGTTGGCTATACCAACTCCGGTAAATCGACTTTGTTTAATGCACTCACCGGTGCTTCTGCTTACACAGCCAACCAACTGTTCGCCACGCTAGACCCCAAAGTACGCCGTATTGTCCTGCCCGGCAGCAGTGCGATGCTTGCCGACACTGTAGGCTTTGTGCGTCATTTACCGCACGAACTGGTAGCCGCATTCCGCTCTACGCTGTCGGAAGCACGCGAAGCTGATCTGCTACTACATGTCATTGACGCAGCCGATCCACTACGTGAGGAACGCATCGACCAAGTCGACGAAGTACTACAAGCAATCGGTGCCGGTGAACTGCCGCAATTACTGGTGTTCAACAAAATCGATTGCATTGAGGGCGCAGAAGTGCGCCAGGACGCGCAGGACGGGATACCTGACCAAGCACGACGCGAGCGTGTGTGGTTGTCCGCACGTCATGGACACGGCGTTGAGTTGCTGCAACAAATACTGAATCATCGCTTGAAGATCCAGAATGTACAGAGCGAACTACGCTTGCCGCCTTCAGAAGGACGTTTACGCGCACGTCTTCACGAACTCAAGGGAGTACGCGAAGAGCAGACTGATGAGCATGGTTGGTTGCTAAAAATCGATCTTTCTTTAGCTGAAATTGAACGCTTAGCCGCAAGCGACTATGGAATACCGCTGCGTGCATTGCTGCAAGATCACCGTGATGCTTGGACTCCAACTCTGCACTCAAAGTATGTATCCGCCGAATACTAGGTGCTACCAAACTTAAAACTTTTGACAGCATTACGGAGCGCCCTTTTGATGTCCGACAGCCTCTCCACTGCACTTTCACACTACACAGCAGAGGAGAAGCGCCATCGCATTTTCGCGATCATCGCCGTTTCCTCCGGCAACTTAGTCGAATGGTTCGACTTTTACGTCTACGCATTCACCGCGCTGTATTTTTCCTCCCAGTTTTTCCCTGAGTCCAATCAAACCGCACAATTACTCAACACTGCCGCAATCTTTGGTGCAGGCTTCTTGATGCGGCCTATCGGCGGCTGGCTGTTCGGCCGGATTGCCGATCGCTACGGACGCAAACGCTCGTTATTGATCTCGGTAATGATGATGTGTGGCGGTTCAATGGTGATCGCCACGCTTCCTACCCATCATATGATCGGTGCCTGGGCGGCGTTTTTATTACTACTCGCACGTCTGATACAGGGTCTGTCGGTAGGTGGTGAGTACGGTTCTACCGCAACTTACATGAGTGAAATTGCGCTGCGTGGACGACGCGGCTTCTATTCCTCGTTCCAGTACGTCACGTTGATCGGCGGCCAGTTGCTAGCAGTGTTGACTCTGGTGGTGCTGGAAGCTTTATTCACTGAAGTTCAAATGCGCGCCTGGGGTTGGCGTATTCCATTCATGATCGGTGCGATTGCCGCAGCAGTTGCGTTATTACTACGCCGCACACTGAACGAAACTCAATCAGAGGATAACCGACATGACACCCATGCTGGTTCACTATCAACCCTGTTCCGCGAGCACCGCACTGCATTCCTAACCGTATTTGGATATACCGCTGGCGGCTCGCTGATTTTTTACACTTTCACCACCTATATGCAGAAGTTCCTAGTCAACAGTTCCGGCTTATCCAAACAGACTGCTAGTCTGGTGATGAGTGGCGCACTGTTTGTCTATATGTGCATTCAACCATTGTTCGGCCTACTGTCGGACTATATCGGGCGGCGCAACAACATGCTGCTATTTGGTGGGTTAGGTGCGGTCTGTACTGTACCGATCCTCGCAACATTACAGCGTATTCATTCACCACTACCCGCATTTATATTGATCGTAGGAGCGTTGTCGATTATCAGCTTCTACACCTCCATCTCCGCCATCGTGAAAGCCGAGATGTTCCCAGCAAAAGTACGGGCGCTAGGTGTGGGCTTCGCCTACGCAGTAGGTAACGCCATATTTGGTGGTTCGGCCGAATATATTGCCCTGGGACTGAAGAGCTTCGATCTAGAAACGGTGTTCTTCTGGTACGTGGCAGCAATGATGGCGGTCGTATTCTTGGTCAGTTTGCGCCTACCACGGCAAGCCACGTACCTGCATCATGACCATTAAAACATGCACCGATTTTATAGAAGACAATCAAGTTCAGTTCAACGAAAACAACTACCCTCCTCTTTAATGCGTACCGAAAATGCCAACCGACCAGCAGATCCGTAACCTATCTGAAACCTTGGGTAAGCAGTTATGCATGACACGCGAGCGGTTGGTCACTGCAGAGAGCTGCACTGGTGGCTGGATCGCTAAAGCGATTACCGATGTTCCTGGATCATCTGCTTGGTTCGAATGTGGCATCGTCGCCTACAGTTACGAAGCCAAGCAGGCGTTGCTTGGAGTGCGTCCGGAGACGCTTGAAATACACGGTGCGGTCAGTCGTGAAACTGTGGTGGAAATGGTCTCCGGCGCATTGGTACAGTCCGGTGCCAGCATCGCAATAGCAGTAACAGGGATTGCTGGACCTGAGGGTGGCAGTACAGGCAAACCAATTGGCAGTGTCTGGATTAGCTGGAAACGACGTGGTGGTTACGCCAACCCACAATTTTTTAAATTCGATGGTGATCGCGATGCCGTGCGTCGAGAAACTGTGCTGACTGCATTACTGGGCCTCAGTACGTTGCTGTAACGGCATAGGTTACAAACCCTCTTTCTCCGTACCCAAGCGCACATTCCATAGCAACGCCGTAACCTTACCGAACAAGATCCATAGAAAAATACCCGGCACCTCGGGTCGTTGATACCTCGTATGGCATAGACACATGGACATGATCATGATCGCACGGCTCACTGAGGAACCATCGTTACTGTTTGCTATCGTTACAGCAAAAGTAAGTCCAACTGAACAACACAATAGCCAAGCGAAACTACATCATCTAATTAAACCAACATAGCAAGCAAACCCAGGATCCTTCGGTTGTTCAATAGTCTATGCAGATGTGCTGGATAGCTCCTGCGACCACAGCACTTTCTAGAATCACAAAATGGCTTTAAATATCCTGCCTGCACGCGTATTTGTCTGGTGTTCGCTCAGTAACTACAAGCCTCTAAATGATTATTCTTAATGTGCCAAACACCAGATTCTGCCTGCACATGCTTAGTTAGCTAACAACACCGTAATGATCCTACTGCTTTGTATTTAACCGCTTAACGCAAGCAACTGCAGCAGTAGCAAGAAGGTATTGACTTACTTCTGGATGAAGCTCTCTGAAAGCAAACATTCTCTGCTTTTGTATCAACCGATGACGAGGTTAACGTCAAACAAAATAACTACCTCACCCCAAGCCGCAACCAGCCACAACTTCTTTCTCCAAGAGCATTACCCGGCGCTATGAGTAATCAGCACACATCACCTTGTGCAGCTCAGAGGCACAGACAAAGGGGTCACAATCAACGCAAGATCAATTCAAAGCGCAGAGACCATCGGCCATCACTTGCATGCCTGCGTAAACCATTAGATTTTCTAAGAACCATTCATCACATTGGATAGCGATGTTTGCACCCATCATCTCAATGCTTTCTTTTAGATTTTCACTGAAAATACGGCGGTAGAACTGGAATGCCACACTGGAGTACAGATTCTAAGGAAACGACCAACAACATATGCCTTAAACAATGAATTGGCAGATTGTATACTGCAAGCTTAGAACACAAACACCGTAGCTTCCGATGTAACTCTAGATTCTCCCAATACAAACCAAACAGTTAGTGCAGCATATAATCAAACACTACTGTTTTTTCTGACTTCCGCTGAGATATCCATCTTCCAACAAGGCAAATTATGAAACATGATCGTTAAGAGGTCATCAAGGTCATATACCAACTTATTTATAGATTTTAGCGCAAAGCTTTGATCTTAAGCACAGCAAATAACTGATTAATTACGAGACTATCGCAATTTCAAAACAAATATCATTATGTGAATTTACACATTGGAATCAACATCAAGTCGACCAAGTGATTATTACCACTCCTTCATCAATCAAATGTTCCATAATTCAATTAAATTTATGAATTGAAATTATTATTAATACATACTAATTTAAATTTAATAAATAAAATATTCTCCATTTAATTGTGCTATAGATCAGCTACGTTCTATCATCATCACGGCTTTATCCGAGTAAAGGGGGAATACAATGAAAACGTTTAAGTAATGCGACATTGATTACAAGCTTTTGGAATTGTAATTCCCTTTCCTAATCCACAATCAAAATTGAAATTTCCAACTTAATTATGAAAATCATGAAAACTTTCGCACTCTCAAGCATCGCATCCGCCGCTATGCTGTTCTGCAGCTCGGCTTTGGCAGCTGATGGCACCATCACTGTCGACGGTAAGGTGACCGACAGAACCTGCACCATCAATGGCGGAACCCCGAATTTCTCGGTCACAATGCCGACAGTATCGTTCAGCTCTCTGAATGGGGAAGGCAAAACTTCAGCTCGTACGCCGTTCACCATTGAACTAACAAATTGCACGGCGGGCAGCACCGTAGCCACCTATTTTGAGCCAGGCCCAGCGGTGGATATCAATACTTCCAGACTAATCAATCAAGCCCCGACAGCCAGTGCGGCTACTAATGTGCAGGTTCAATTGCTGGGCAGTAACGGTTCGGTCATCCCCATCAAGGCCGTTGGTACTACCGGTGCTCAAGACAACTCACAATGGGTAGCGGTCAACGCATCTGGCGCAGCCAGTATGCATTACTACACCGAGTATTACGCCACCGGCGTCAGCACAGCCGGTAGTGTGGTGACCAACATTCAGTACACCATCATCTACCAATAATCGATAACGACGCACTGGGGTGACGTACGTCGCTCCGTGCGTCATCCTGCCCTGCACTTTATTTCATTCATATGGTTCCTCCGATCATGAGAACTCAACAAAGCAAAAGCATCTGGGTGCTTGCCCTAAGCACGTGCTTATGCGCCCAATCCGCTTTCGCCGGCATCATCATCGCTGGGACCAGGGTTGTCTATCCCGCACAATCACGTGATGTCACCGTACAAGTGACCAACACTGGGGAAAACCCTGCACTGTTACAAACCTGGATGGATGACGGCGACTCCAAGCAAACACCTGACGAAAGTAAAGCCCCCTTTCTGGTGACGCCTCCTATCAGTCGAGTCGAACCTGGATCAGGCCAAGCGTTGCGTTTATTTTTTACGGGCACCACAACGCTTCCAGAAGATCGGGAAAGCTTATTCTGGTTAAACGTTCTCGAGATTCCACCTACTCCGTTAGAATATTCCGATAAAAATGCTCCAACTTCCGCTGATAAATCAGACAGCCAGAACTACCTGCAACTCGCATTTCGCTCGCGGATCAAGGTGTTCTATCGTCCATCTAAACTCAAAGGAACAGCAAACGAAGCGCCCGCCTCGCTCAGTTGGAAAGTGAATTCCAACGGGCAATTGCTAGTGAGCAACCCCACACCCTATCACGTCACGCTCACCCGAACCGAAGCGCTGGATGACAAAGGAAGGAAAGAGACAATTGACAAAATTGGAGTGTTGTTAACCCCTGGCCAGGAATACACATTCAAAGCGAACAAATCGGATGGACTCTCATCACGGTGGAAAAGTGTGTCTTTTACCTACATTAATGATTATGGCGGAATAAAAACGCTCAGCAGTAATTTGGGATCAATGCCTTAACAGCGCTATTAATAATAAAAAATACTATGAAAAAGCAGGAAATATCGCAACGGAGGAAGGTTGACTCCCTTCAGCTCAGTCGCGTGGAATTCGTCTCAAAATCCGAGATCGATTCCAACCGTAAGCTGATGGCACCAGAGCTGGATTTAACACAAATCAGAGGGCGCTATTTCAAGCAACGCGTGTTGGTCGCTGCAATCGCTTCGACTTGCACACTAATGATGTCAAGATTGGCTTGCGCGGAAACGGAGACTGATAATCTTGGACAACGCATGCTGGTGGCTAAAGCGGATAACACCGCGCCACAACGTGTAGCGCAAACGGCAAATTTCAACAATAGTTTTCTGGTTGGCCAAGCGCGTTCCGTTGACTTAGGAATGTTTTCCCGAGGCAATCCTGTTATTGCAGGTCTCTACCGTGCTGACCTTTATGTAAACGGCCAATGGAAAGGCCGGCGTGATATGGAATTTCGTAATACTAAAGATGACAAGGAAGCTGTCACTTGCATGACGCTCGCCATGCTGGATGAACTCGGCATTGATACATCGGCGCTAACAGACTCAGCGGCTGACATGCAGGCCTGCAAAACCATAGACCAATGGCTGCCGGATGCCTATGCACGTTTCGATGTAGCCACTCAGCGCTTGGACGTAAGCATCCCACAAGCCGCTATGCGACGCTCAGCACGTGGCTATGTGAGCCCATCACTCTGGGATCATGGTGTCAATGCGGGATTCATCGGCTATGCCTTCAACTGGTATGGTGGCCGCAATGCAAATGCAATAAATAGCAGACGGCGTAGTGATTCAGCCTATCTTGGAATCAACAGCGGCTTGAATCTAGGCGATTGGCAATTTCGCCATAATTCCAGTTACAGCTGGCATTCCAATGAAGGATCGCTGTGGCAGAACATTTCCACTTACGCACAACGCGCATTTCCGAACACAAGTAGCATGCTGACAGTAGGCGACGCCTACACCAGCGGCGAATTATTTGATTCTATCGGTTTCCGTGGTATCAGCTTGGCAACCGATGACCGCATGTTGCCAGACTCGTTACGTGGCTATGCGCCTATCGTCCGTGGTATCGCGCAAAGTAATGCGCGTGTGGAGATACACCAGAACGGCCAGTTGATCTACAGCACCACGGTTGCGCCCGGGGCGTTCGTCATCGACGATCTATATCCCACCGGCTATGGAGGTGACTTACAGGTCACGGTCTATGAGACCGACGGCCGCCAACAGCAGTTCAGTGTCCCCTATGGGTCTGTACCGCAAATGCTCCGAGCGGGGTCGCAGCGGTACAGCCTAACAGCCGGCAAGATTCGCAATAACAATCTCAGTCATACCCCTTACTTGTTAGAGGGGACGTATCAACGCGGCATTAGCAACGCACTCACCGCTTATGCAGGCAGCACGATCAGTCAGCGGTACATCGCAGCGATAGCAGGGGCAGGTCTCTCTACCCCAGTTGGTGCATTTTCCTTGGACGGTACCGTAGCACGCACAAAGCTACGTAACGACACATTTAGCGGTACGAGTCTACGCTTAAGCTACAGCAAGTTACTGAGCCCAACCAATACCAATATCACACTCGCTGCATATCGGTATTCGACATCAGGCTTTTATGGCTTGCAAGAGGCGATCATGGCGATGGACTACGAAAGGCGCGGCCTCAGCACAGCGTCAATTTATAGACAGCGCAGTCAGCTTCAACTCACTGTGAGCCAACAACTAGGACAGTATGGTTCACTGTACCTGACAGGATCAGCGCGGCAATACTGGAACCAACGCGGCAACACGATCCAGTACCAGGGAGGCTACAACGTATCCTATAAGGGCGTGAGTTACGGCCTCTCAGCGTTACGCTCACAGATCCCAAGCATGCCCAGCGATACACAGATGCTATTCACAGTATCGGTTCCGCTAGGGAAAGCTTATCCGGTGATAGTCACTAGCCAAATCGGTTCACGCGATGGACGCTACGACAACAGCCGCGTAAGCCTAGTGGGAGCTAGCGGCAAAGACAGTGCATTAACGTATGGGATAGCCGCATCCGATGCGCGAAACAGCGCCACCATGATCGACGGCAATGTGCAATACCGTAGCCGCTATGCTGCGCTTTCAGGCAGCTATAGCCATAACCGCAACTATAATCAGATGAGTCTTGGAGCCAGTGGTAGCATTGTCCTCCACAGCGGAGTTGCGACACTGGCTCCGCAACGCGGTGACACAATGGTTATTATCGAAGCACCGGCAGCCAAGGGCGCCCGCGTATCCAATATATCCGGCGTGCGCATTGATAGCCGTGGCTATGCCGTCGTACCTTATGTCTCACCGTATCGAATGAACACGATCACCCTTGATCCCGAAGGGACAGATCCTGATGTGGAACTGGAAACATCCAGCCAGCTTATCGCTCCCTATGCAGGTGCAATCTCCAAAGTGACTTTTGGAACACGGAAGGGCCGCGCATTGATCGTTAATGCACGCACGCCGACTGGTAAAGCTTTGCCATTCGGTGCACAGGTTATTGATGCCGAAGGACAATCCGTTGGCCTGGTGGCGCAGGGTAGCCTCATCTATATACGCGCAAAAGATCCCCAAGGCCGCCTGACCATTAAATGGGGGGATCAGGCGGCACAACAATGCCATTTGGAATATCAACTTCCTGCCAACGAAGCTTCGACTCGCCCAAGCAGTTTCACAACTTTGGAAGCCATATGTCGATAAACAACGGGGTCAGCGCTACTCACACCACGAGATACCAAAAACGGATTTGGAAAGTGGCGGCAGTATGTATGGGGATGCTGCTAGTATCCAACGCCCAGGCAGCGTGCTATATGAATGCCGACGCACCCTCAGACAACATCCAAATTAATCTAGGCCGTATTCTGATCAATACCTTCGCTGGCTATCGGTGATCGAATCACTCTGTGGAACTATAATATTCCTGCCGGCCCAGTGTTCGCCATCTGCAATTTTTGGGGTAGCACCTATACTCGTTTTGCTCGTTCAATGACAGCGGTCAGCGGCATGGACCATGTCTATCAAACTGATGTCCCGGGGGGTGGAATTCGGATACACACCCTTAGAGACCAGCAAGTGTTGTACATCCCTTCTCAATTGGATTACAACAACGTCATTACCTACGTATACCAGCCAGCAGAGATTTTTGAAGTCGAGCTGATCAAGACCGCCACAACAACAGGGTCCGGTACTATTTTTAGCAGTGGATTATTCACTACTAACTATACAGATGGGACTGGCCCCGGGCGCGCAAGGTTCACAAGCACGATCAGTGGTTTCGTAATCACTTCAACCTGCGAAGTCGATAACGGATCAAGGAACATTGCCGTCAATTTCGGCACGGTGCCCAGTAACACCTTCAACGGACTCGGCTCCAAGGGGCCTGAACACGATTTTGCCATCAATTTAATATGTCAGTGGCCGAAGCCGATCAGGGACTGATATCCGTGCGTATTGATGCCACCCAGGATAAATCCATGCTACCTGGAGTACTTGGCATCACTCCAGCCACCGATGCAGCGAGCAACGTGGGCATTGAGCTAGTAGATGTGCTAAACGGAAATGAACATAAAATCGTGTTTGGACAAGCTATCGCACTTGGCCGTACTCCTGTCAACGCCAGCAGTACGTTGCAATTACCAATGCGGGGCCGCTATATCCAAACACAAACAGGAAAAGTCGGGCCAGGTACGGCTAACGGAACAGCAACATTCACGGTTGAATACCAGTGAGAAAACATGTTTACAATATTTTTCAACAATTTTGAACCGGTTTGAGATTTGTTACACCTCAATCAAATTATTAATTTGAATTAAAAATAATTTATTTAGGCATTAAATCGGCATAGAGATTTTATATATTGAGATTAACGCAATATCCCACCTTCCTAACGCTGGGTGAAGATACCCCCGCCATATTCAAAATTTATGAATTATCTATCAATTGAGGCGATTCCGAGATTCATAGATAAAGGACGTTGAATTCAGTCAATTTCAATACTCCCTCTACATCAAAAACAATCTCCTATCTGAGTCCAAAAATATGGCAGGCGCGTGCAGCGTGCACTGCTCATTGCTATATAAGCGCTTAACTGGAAGAATAAGGTATTCATCTAATTAATAGATGGATAAACGTAAATGATCAGATGGATCTGTATTACGTACCAATGATGCTCAAAACCACTTCATCGTCATCCAGATGGCATAACCAACCGACAAAACAATGGCATACAGACATCAGCATCCTCCACAAGAGGATGAGATCGCTTTAAGCCTAGAAATTTCACAACTTTGGAAACCATATGTCGATAGTCAACACGATTAGTGTCGCGCACATCTCTACATACCAGCAACGGACTTTAAAAATAATAGCAGCGTGCCTAACGATGCTAATCGCACCTCACGTTCAGGCAACTTGCACCATCAAGGAAGGCATAGTCGCGCAAAACATCGACTTTGGTGCAGGCCGCATTCTGATCCAACCCTCACTGGCTATCGGTGATCGTATTGCTCTGTTAACCCATAATATTAATCGCGTCGACAGATATGGAACATGTGTCAATAACGGGATCATGTACGGCGCTTTCACTCGTTCAATGACCCCCGTCAGCGGCATGAAGAATGTTTATGCGACCGATGTTGCAGGCGTAGGAATCAGACTCTACCGGGAAGCGGGCAAAGTATCCAATTTCTACCCTCACACATTGAATTCTAATAATCCCCCCGGTAGAGTCACTAATCTCAGCCTCAACGAAGGATATTTCCAAGTTGAACTGATCAAGACCGCCACCACCACCGGCTCAGGGCCAATTGCAAGCGCTGGGCCATTCACTACTTACTATGCGGATGGCAGTGGCATCAGTCGCCCGATACTAACATCCTCACTCAGTGGGATCGGTATTACCATTGTTACCTCAACATGTCAGGTCGATGCTGGATCAAAGAACATCGCTGTCAATTTCGGCTCGGTATCCAGTAACACCTTTAAAGGACTCGGCTCCAAAGGGCCCGAGCGTGACTTTACTATCAATTTGATATGCCATGGAGGCAATGTGACCGAAGCCGATCAGGCACAAATATCTGTGCGTATTGATGGCACACAGGATAGCTCCGGGCAATCTGGGGTACTTGCCATCACTTCAGCCAGCGACGCAGCCAGCAATATAGGCATTGAATTAGTAGACCTCCTAACTGGAAGTGAACGTCAGGTGGTGTTTGGGCAAGCTATCACACTAGGCCGGACCGCTATCAACGCTAGCAGTACATTGAGCCTGCCAATGCGGGCCAGATATATCCAAACGCAAACAGGAAAAGTAGGCCCAGGTGCAGCAAAAGGAACGGCAACCTTCACGATTGAATACCAGTAACAAAGCGCATTCAAAGCGTTTTCAAAATTTACAAGATGATCAAAAAACGAATGTCAAAATACACATTAAGCTGTAAAGAAAATCGCCAAGCAAACCAATTCATAAAAACAGCATGAATACTAAAATGCTTAACAGCAAGGTTACATACTCATTGAGGTTCTGCTGAACAAATGAGTAGTGTCGGAATCAAGGGTGTTGTGATTGGGCCATCCAGAAGCAGTCATTACTGGTGAGTTTCCTCATTGTCACGCTTAGTCTTATGCTTTCATCGTGAGAAATCGATTTACGCTATACCGCTGAGTGTGTCTGCCTTAGAGCGATTGCCACGACTGTGTAGCCAAGGCACATTCAAGTAGCGCCATCGGTGCTTCAGAAACCGAATATAAATAGTCATCAATTGCAGACAATGGCTGCTGGCCGCGGGCATTGCACAAAAACGCAGCAACAAATCTCCCCAGATCAGCATGCCGCAGTGGCTGCACGATTTGCGGCACACCCAGTTGTTCCAAACCGACACGTAATAATGCCTGCTGGGTACCAGCCAATGCCGGACCTTCCGGCCAAGTCACACACTTCCCGTCCCAAAAACCAATATTCCAAAAGGTGCCCTCCAGCAAGCGCCCATCATCATGGACAAATAGTGCATCGTCAAACCCAGCTGCCAGTGCATCACGTCGCAATGCGAACTGTGGGAAGGTACCAACATGTTTGAGATCGGGTAGCGAGCGCACGAACGGGACGCTACACACTCGTACAGCAACCGTTGGTAACACCGACGGGGACGAAATCACCAGCAATGTATCGACTGAAACCGGACGCAACGGGGCTCGGAAATCAAACTCCGTCGCATATACAGTGATCCTCAACGAGGCATCCGTTTGACAAAACGCCGCCAAACCATTGTATAGCTGAGCACGCAATGCAGCTATATCCAGCCTGCTACCAAACAAGTGCTGAGTAGCTCGCTCAAGTCGGCACAAATGCAGTTTCAGACCACGAACAGCAGCACCGCGTACTTGCAGTGTCGTGAAGTGACCATAATTCACCGCTGCCAGCGCAGCGAGTTGCGTAACATTAGCTTGCACTCCATTACATAAAATTAATTTCATCGTAACAGCCCCCTTACATCATTGCATCTGCGCTGCCTCGGTTTACTCAGCAACACAGTCGTTTGCTACGACTAAATTCGTACTCATGGCCAAGGATTCAAGCGGTATATGTGCTGGGCTATCTCCGTGATGGAACCACATTGCACCGGGTACAGACTCTAAGGGTAGTACATGTGTGATAGCCATTTTGCATATGTTGCTGGGCAGATCAAAGAGCAATTCTCGATCCAGGTGATCAACAATGCCACTTTGGGAAGACACAGCCATATAATTCCCACCTGCAAGGAACAACAGCACGGTAGCCATAATAGACACAGATAGATAATCGGCCAGTTCCGACAGTAATACGTACAAACTGATCACTTGGTGCTTGATAACATCTGTAGTGAACGTACTGTGAGAACAATCAGTCACTTATAATCCAGCATCGCTGGTGTACTGATGTCGGACATCTCAACTGCGAATGCCTCATGCAGCATTGCAGGAATTGCAGGATAAGAAAAAAATTAATGCTGAACATTCGCAGCTACGAGAGCTGATCGCATTGTAATAAATTCGTGTTCATCGAAAATATTACCCCTAGAGGTATCAGCGCCAGTATGGTGACCAGCCAGATTAGGCTTAAGAAGCATAGCCACCTCTCTCTATCACTGGATCAGGAACACGTGAATTGCAACCCCTGCATCCAATCAAATACGAGAATGGTATAAAAGGAACCTGAATCAGCACCGGCTTCATCAACGAAACGGTAGCCTTCCACGACCACCCATGGCACCCATCATTCCCCGCATCAATCCTTTCATACCACCACCAGAAAGTTTTGACATCATTTTCTCCATCTGTTGGTACTGCTTCATCAATTTATTCACATCGGAAGGCTGTAGACCGGACCCCTTAGCAATGCGGACACGGCGCGAGCCGTTAAGTAGAGTCGGATTACGACGCTCCTTCTGAGTCATAGAGTTAATGATCGCAATCATGCGTGGCACTTCCTTGCCAGTGACTTGCTGCTTGAGATGATCAGGAATCTGCCCCATCCCCGGAAGCTTATCCATCAAACTATTAATCCCTCCCATATTCTGCATCTGTTCTAGCTGTTCCTTCATATCATTCAGATTGAACTTCTTCCCCTTCGCCACCTTCGCAGCAAGCTTGGCAGTTTTCTCCTGATCAACTGCCTGTTCGACCTGCTCGACAAGTGACAACACATCCCCCATGTCAAGGATGCGCTTAGCAGCACGGTCTGGATGGAAAACATCCAGGTCATCGACCTTCTCACCAGTACCAACAAATTTGATCGGACGCCCAGTGATGTAACGCACACTCAGAGCACCACCTCCACGTGCATCACCGTCGGTTTTGGTTAGTATTAAACCTGTCAGTGGCAAGGCTTCACTAAATGCCTTGGCAGTGTTAGCAGCGTCCTGGCCAGTCATACTGTCAACTACAAACAAGGTCTCCACAGGAACAAGCGTGTCATGCAGCGCCTTGATCTCATCCATCATCCCTTGATCAATCGCTAAGCGGCCAGCAGTATCAACCAAGAGCACATCAACAAAAGACTTCTTGGCATCAGCAATTGCAGCACGCACTATATCAACTGGATTCTGCTCCACACTTGATGGGAAGCACAACACATTCACCTGT
This sequence comes from Xylella fastidiosa, assembly GCF_011801475.1. NCBI lineage: Bacteria > Pseudomonadati > Pseudomonadota > Gammaproteobacteria > Lysobacterales > Lysobacteraceae > Xylella > Xylella fastidiosa. The sequence goes on along the minus strand of NZ_CP044352.1, from coordinate 73,382 downwards.
TCAGAAAGGATCCTAAGTTGCTCGATTGCAGCCGGACGATAGACATCAGCACTGACTACCATGACTTTCTTCTTACGCTTTTCCTTCAAATACTTAGCCAGCTTACCAACCATGCTGGTTTTTCCTGCGCCCTGTAATCCGGCAAGTAATATGACCGCAGGTGCTGGAACATTGAGATTCAATTCGCTGGCAGAGTCACCCATTACAGCTGCCAGCTCATCCCGTACAACTTTAATCAATGCTTGGCCTGGAGTTAATGATTTAAGCACTTCCTGGCCAAGGGCCCGTATTTTGATACGCTCAATCAAGGCTTGTACGACCGATAAAGCGACATCAGCTTCAAGCAAAGCAATGCGAACCTCACGAGTCGCTTCACGGATATTCTCTTCCGTCAAGCGACCGCGTCCACGCAGACGCTCAATGGTTCCAGAAAGACGTTGAGTGAGAGACTCGAACATAAGATATAAACGTAAAGGAAAACAGAGTGAGGATTATAACGACTCCTCTGTCAGTCCTGCCCAAAGGTTTACATTATGTGAGGTGATAATTGTTGTTATTGGTTATTATTGTTTTTTTTACATATTTTTTAGCGGTATGGATGCTGTTTTGTGAGTTGTTATTTAATGATATTTCGCGCAGAGGTGAGTGGCGTATTCCGGGGCTGGTGGGTCTATTAGCTCACGGGGGTTATCATTTTTTGGTGGTATTAGGCAATGCTGGTGCTGTGGACATGCATTTTTTCTCTGTTCTTTCTATGACGTTTTTTGTGATGTCTGGCTTGACAATTTTATTTAGTACGCATGTGGGGACGGTGGGTGTGGTGGTGTTCCCTGTGGCGGGGTTATTGCTTGCTGTTTATCACGGTTACGGTCACTCACCCAGCCCGGAACTGGGTTGGCGTGTAGAGCTGCATGCTTGTCTAGCGTTACTAGGCTATGCGACGTTAGGCATAGCAGCACTATTGGCGATGATGTTGTGGTTTCGGGAACGTGCGTTGCGGCGACGCAATGTTCACCACTGGCATGGTGCTCTGCCGCCGCTGACTGAGTTAGAGAAGCTGCTTTTCCGCACGATCACGTTTGGTTTCATCCTGTTGACCTTCACTGTATTCACTGGTTTTTTGTTTGTGAGAGACTTTCTGGAACAGAAGTTGTTGCATAAGAGTGTGCTAAGTGTTCTGTCCTGGGTGATATTTGGAGGGTTGTTAATTGGACGCTGGCAGTATGGCTGGCGAGGCATCAAGGCGGTGCACTGGACATTAACAGCGATGATGTTTTTAGTACTGGCGTTTTTTGGGAGCAAACTGATGATTGAGCTCATGCTACGTCACCAAAGCAGTTCATTATCACCCGTCAGGCACGCGTCATACGGAGAGCAAGGATTGAGATAAGCACGGTGTACTTGAGAAGCTAGCACCTCTGTCATCGGGCTCGGTAGTGGATAAGGATGATCACCTACGACACCCAACAATGATCATCGCTACCTGGTGGAAGCAGGCATGGATGCACCTATGGAACGCAGATGCTTCAACCTTGGCAGTGGCCGCACCAGACAGTAGTTCGCTGTCTGATAGTGGTTTGACGCAGGAGGCTTCCACACTGCTTACAAGGCTGTTGCTGACGACCGTAGACAAACAATTCCTGCTTGAAGTAGCCGGGGCGTCCATCGGGACTGAGGAAATCCCGCAAGGTAGTTCCTCCACGGTTGATGGCATATAGGAGGATATCCTTGACCACTTCAGCCAAGCGCCGATAGCGTTGGAGGGATATTTTGTCAGCCTCGCATAGAGGGCTGATACCGGCACGGAACAAACTTTCAGCAGCATAGATATTACCGACACCGACCACAATGCGTTGGTCCATGAGAAACGTTTTCACGGACACATTGCGAGCACGGCTGCACTGATAAAGATAATCACCATTAAAACTATCTGAGAGTGGTTCGCAGCCGAGGCGCTGTAGGAGAGGGTGGATTTGTCCATCTTCTTGCCAGAGCAAGCATCCGAAGCGGCGAGGGTCATTGAACCGTAGCACACGACGGTTATTCAACATAATGTCCACATGATCGTGTGGGCGTAGAGGCGTTTCTGGCGCCAGTAAGCGCAGAGTACCGGACATGCCAAGGTGGATGATGAGACTTCCCCCTGCATTAGTATCGATCAGCAAGTATTTGGCCCGACGACACACAGTAGTGATGCGATGGCCTGGGAGACGACTTTCGATATGGGAAGGGATATCCCAGCGCAAGGTACGCCTACGCAGGGTAAGAGAATAGATCAGTTGATTGGTCAAATAGGGCAACAGTCCACGCAATGTGGTTTCGACTTCTGGGAGTTCAGGCATGAGAAAGAGAGCTGAAGATCAGCCAAGTGTGCCTCAAGTGTTGATATAAACAGCACAAAGAAACAAACCCTCATCCAACTAAGGATGAGGGTTTGAGGGGAAAAGACCCTGGCAACGACCTACTCTCGCATGGGAGACCCACACTACCATCGGCGCAGCTGCGTTTCACTTCCGAGTTCGGGATGGGATCGGGTGGTTCCACAGCGCTAATATCACCAGGGAGACGGTTGGAGAGTGCAATCAACCAATTGGAAGATTCACCTTCTCGCATATGAAATGATGACGTAGCGAAGCATTCATGCTTATCAAAATAAAACACTGAAATACCAGAAAAGCAACTTAAGGTTATATGGTCAAGCCACACGGATCATTAGTATCAGTTAGCTCAATGCATTGCTGCACTTACACACCTGACCTATCCACCACGTAGTCTACATGGTTCCTTTAGGGGATTTACATCCCGGGAGATCTCATCTTGAGGCGCGCTTCCCGCTTAGATGCTTTCAGCGGTTATCGCTTCCGAACATAGCTACCCGGCAATGCCACTGGCGTGACAACCGGAACACCAGAGGTTCGTCCACTCCGGTCCTCTCGTACTAGGAGCAGCCCCTCTCAAATCTCCAACGCCCATGGCAGATAGGGACCGAACTGTCTCACGACGTTCTGAACCCAGCTCGCGTACCACTTTAAATGGCGAACAGCCATACCCTTGGGACCGACTACAGCCCCAGGATGTGATGAGCCGACATCGAGGTGCCAAACACCGCCGTCGATATGAACTCTTGGGCGGTATCAGCCTGTTATCCCCGGAGTACCTTTTATCCGTTGAGCGATGGCCCTTCCATACAGAACCACCGGATCACTAAGACCTACTTTCGTACCTGCTTGATCCGTCGATCTCGCAGTCAAGCACGCTTATGCCTTTGCACACAGTGCGCGATGTCCGACCGCGCTGAGCGTACCTTCGTGCTCCTCCGTTACTCTTTGGGAGGAGACCGCCCCAGTCAAACTACCCACCATACACTGTCCCTGATCCGGATAACGGAACTAGGTTAGAACGTCAAGCACGACAGGGTGGTATTTCAAGGATGGCTCCAACACAACTAGCGTCGTGGTTTCATAGCCTCCCACCTATCCTACACAGACGAACTCAACGTTCAGTGTAAAGCTATAGTAAAGGTTCACGGGGTCTTTCCGTCTTGCCACGGGAACGCTGCATCTTCACAGCGATTTCAATTTCACTGAGTCTCGGGTGGAGACAGCGCCGCTGTCGTTACGCCATTCGTGCAGGTCGGAACTTACCCGACAAGGAATTTCGCTACCTTAGGACCGTTATAGTTACGGCCGCCGTTTACTGGGGCTTCGATCAAGAGCTTCGCCTTTTACAGCTAACCCCATCAATTAACCTTCCAGCACCGGGCAGGCGTCACACCCTATACGTCCACTTTCGTGTTTGCAGAGTGCTGTGTTTTTGATAAACAGTCGCAGCGGCCTGGTTTCTGCGACCCTCTTCAGCTATAACGCGCACGCGCCACCAAAAAGGGTGCACCTTCTCCCGAAGTTACGGTGCCATGTTGCCTAGTTCCTTCACCCGAGTTCTCTCAAGCGCCTGAGAATTCTCATCCTACCTACCTGTGTCGGTTTACGGTACGGTCTTCGTGAGCTGAAGCTTAGAAGCTTTTCCTGGAAGCGTGGCATCAGTGACTTCATCTAAAAAAGACTCGTCTCGGTGCTCGGCTTTAAAAGGACCCCCGGATTTTCCTAAGGACCCAGCCTACCTCCTTTCCCCGGGACAACCAACGCCCGGTACACCTAGCCTTCTCCGTCCCTCCATCGCACTCACGCGAGGTGCAGGAATATTAACCTGCTTCCCATCGACTACGGCTTTCGCCCTCGCCTTAGGGGCCGACTAACCCTGCGCCGATTAACGTTGCGCAAGGAAACCTTAGGCTTTCGGCGTATGGGTTTTTCACCCATATTATCGTTACTCATGTCAGCATTCGCACTTCCGATACCTCCAGCAAGCTTCTCAACTCACCTTCACAGGCTTACGGAACGCTCCTCTACCGCGCATATAAAAATATGCACCCCAAGCTTCGGTTCATAGCTTAGCCCCGTTAAATCTTCCGCGCAGACCGACTCGACCAGTGAGCTATTACGCTTTCTTTAAAGGATGGCTGCTTCTAAGCCAACCTCCTGGCTGTCTATGCCTTTCCACATCGTTTTCCACTTAGCTATGAATTTGGGACCTTAGCTGTGGGTCTGGGTTGTTTCCCTTTTCACGACGGACGTTAGCACCCGCCGTGTGTCTCCCATACAGTCCTTCTCGGTATTCGGAGTTTGCAATGGTTTGGCAAGTCGCGATGACCCCCTAGCCATAACAGTGCTCTACCCCGAGAGGATACATATGAGGCGCTACCTAAATAGCTTTCGAGGAGAACCAGCTATCTCCGGGTTCGATTAGCTTTTCACTCCTAATCACGCCTCATCCCCTACCTTTGCAACGGGAGTGGGTTCGGGCCTCCAGTACCTGTTACGGCACCTTCACCCTGGACATGACTAGATCACCCGGTTTCGGGTCTACTGCCCGCGACTATGCGCCCTTATCAGACTCGGTTTCCCTTCGCCCCCCTATACGGTTAAGCTCGCCACGAACAGTAAGTCGCTGACCCATTATACAAAAGGTACGCAGTCACCCATAAGGGCTCCTACTGCTTGTACGCACATGGTTTCAGGTTCTATTTCACTCCCCTCTCCGGGGTTCTTTTCGCCTTTCCCTCACGGTACTAGTTCACTATCGGTCGGTCAGGAGTATTTAGCCTTGGAGGATGGACCCCCCATATTCAGACAAGGTTTCACGTGCCCCGTCCTACTCATCTTCACTAGTACGGCCCTTTCGGATACAGGGCTATCACCTTCTATGGCCAACCTTCCCAGATTGCTTTCCTAAAACCATACTAGCTTAAGGGCTAATCCCCGTTCGCTCGTCACTACTCAGGGAATCTCTGTTGATTTCTTTTCCTCTGGTTACTTAGATATTTCAGTTCACCAGGTTCGCCTCCTTGAGCTATGAATTTACTCAAAGATACTGCCTAAACAGTGGGTTCCCCCATTCGGATATTGCCGGATCAAAGCTTGTTGCCAGCTCCCCGACACTTTTCGCAGGCTACCACGTCCTTCATCGCCTCTGACCGCCAAGGCATCCACCATGTGCGCTTATTCGCTTGACCATATAACCCCAAGTCGCCTCAAAATCTACAAGACAATGGATAAACATTGTCACTTAAGGCTTCAAATGAGAAATTTTTAATAAAAATTTCAAACGCTTGCTACATCATCAAATTATAAAAGAACGCTTCACAGCTCCAAGGCTGATAAGCATAAAAATGCGCAAACTACATTCAGAATAATTGATATAACATTGGTGGGTCTGGGAGGACTCGAACCACCGACCTCACCCTTATCAGGGGTGCGCTCTAACCACCTGAGCTACAGACCCATAAATACTTTCATGGTGGAGCCTGTCGGGATCGAACCGAC
>NZ_CP044352.1:0-65000 GCF_011801475.1 Xylella fastidiosa | reverse complement strand
ATTTCATTCCTCAAGAGGCATATAGTCCAACTTACCAATGGAATACGATATCTGTAAAATCTTGCACATACACATTTAGCCAATAACGACGACATTTTTTCTAGATGCAGATCCAGTTATATAATAAAAAAGATGGAATTATAGTACATTAAATCGATCGCGAGGAATACAAACTGAGAGGGCACCTAAAATACCAAGGTTACTTATAACAAAAAATACTTACTTGAAAATACTCTTAACATAAAATATAGAAACCAAAGAATTATACTAAGATAACATCGATCAAAGTTAGAAAATCTCTAGTAAAGATTAAAGATAACAAAATCGGTATTAAGAAGACGACCCAGACCCAACAAATTATCTTTATAATTAGCACCTTATGAATTTTCTTAGCAACCATACTTAGCCTGAATATTTAAATATCAATATTGATCATTGTAAATTATTCACTCGCCATAACAAAGTTAATCAGCCATTATTATCAGTAATATTACTTAGAAGATAGCCAAGAAAATTTATTAAAAATATTTATATTTTATTTTAAAAAAATTGAACGTTTATAACCAAGAAAAGCCTATCATTATGTAAATCATGAATTTATTATGTACCACCAGAAGAGCATATGCAAAGATGTAAAAGATAATAAAGATCCGAAGGCATCAAAATATTGTGCAATCTTTCATTAGGAATTTAAATTTTAATAAAAACGCCTCTCTTCATAATTTATTCAAAATAAAAAACTAATGAGATTAAAATGAAATAAATATGACATGGAAGAAAGCTTCCGCTCACCATTTCGAAAAATCCTCTGCAAAAATATCGGATAATTATGAAATTTTTATAATTATTCATTCTCAATAAAAACAATCGAGTCCTCAACCATTATCAAATACTTCTTGATTTCACTAATTGAGCGTAACTCCTATTTTAAATTAAACAACCATGCCAACAATACAATATTGATCTAAAAATATAACATTATAAAGCTCGAGACACCCAGCATCCTCAACATATCATTGACATGTCACTCCTAGCAAAACACCAGAAAATATGTACTACTGATACTCCCCTCAAGAAAATAACACTGAAAACTAGAGTATGTACAATCTTAAGATTGCATAATGCTGTCCTCACCGATAACTGATATATGCAAATCTAAGTACGACGGACGGTGTTTTTTATGCCTATAGCAAAAACGATCAATAGATAGTTGCCACAGAATACCCCTTAAGTACAAAAGCCTTGCAAATTACTGTGTACAGCATTGGATCTTTTAGTCACGAACACATTTGAAACCGGAAAATGATAAATGTTCTCTCCTTCCTTGAGCACCATATAGGCAAGCGCTTATTCAAAGACAAGCCATTCACTTGAGCAAGTGTTTTCAGAAACGCAATTAATGCGCCAATAGGAAGTACCTGCGATGGATTAGCGCCCCAAGAAACCATCGGATACACGGATGCAGCATCAATTGTCATCATCTTATCAAAGACAGCGCTTTCATCCGTTACTCATTCACACAATGACTACAACTAACACCTCCTTCAACGCGCATGTTGCATAGCATCATGCATTGCTTCACTCCATTGCGAAAGTTGCGATGACTCACTTTGACTCAATAACACCTCCTTAGCGACTTCCGGTTCCGATCTAGCGGATAATAAACAGGGCCAAACCGCTGAAGATCTCTGGTAAAACAACATCAAATCCCATTGCACCGAACACATAACCAAGCTGGAACAGTGAGAAATGTTAAAAATCAAGCATCAAAATACCGGTAACTGTATCCCTGTAAATCCCATTGCAAATGAGGCCTGCACTAAAATTCCGTCACCAAGAAAAAATCACCGATAATCGCTAGAATTATTCGATTCATTTCCAAATAGATATTGAATTAAGATCTATAAAAATATTCATCGCCCATGGGGAGCTTATGGTGTGATTAGTGTCTTCACTTGTTTCTTCCATATGATCAGCGCAATGCATTCTTCTCAACAAGAAGAAGTATGAACGGAGCCAATTTGAATAAGACTAGATCATTCTTTATTTACTACTACTACACCGGCGCTTGACTTCATATTCTCCTTTGAGAATATAGATCAACTCATATCCAGTATGCACGTGCATTGTGTCCTTTACGGCTAAGTTGATTTGGTAGTTCCGTCGAGAATAATCGGCTCAAAATGAAGTTCTTGACTGAACAAGTCATCAGCGAAATTATCGATAAGTAACCAGAGTAATGACTCACTTAAGAGTGTAACAGCTTACATTATCCCCTACTTATTTATCCAAGATAAATAACGCATCATCAAATGTAGCAATTGATAATATTTTTTACTCGTTATGAATCTCTATTTATAAATTTCTCTTTAACCATGCAGCTATTCGCTTGCACAAGTGACTGCGGAAAAGAAGTATCCGTAATCAAAATCGTTTAATTAATATGATTATCAAAATTTCCTGACCATCTAAGGAAGATTTAAAACCTATATTTTAATAATACTCATCAAAATATTGGATCCATCTATTCATAATCAATCCAACCATGGCTTGCTAAATGCTTATGAGTGATGGGTCTATCGATTCCCACACACGTTGGGTAGCAAATGATTAAAAGCTGATAACCATCTCCTAATAATGGAAAAACGGCGTGCAAATACACACTACCCGATGTAATGATTGATTCACGTAAGGCATGATGAGAATTTCTTAGTTTATGTAGAATCCGCCCCCCTGTTACTGAACAAAGGAGACAGACTGATGGGAAACCAAAAAACCTGCTAGAAGGAACTCCAGCAGACCTTTCGATCTTGCCGCGCCACACACCATAAAAAAGCGAGCCTTCTAAACTAATTGCTGAACCAAATCACCGTGTAGATGCGCCCCCTAGAAGTTCACCTTGCATCGCAGTAGAAATAGACCATCATTTTAAGCCAGATAAATGCCTTCGAACATCCGCTTATTCGAGATTACATCATTGCGAAAAACGCAAATATCCTATTTCACCGGTTGGAGTAACGCGCAGCAAGCAATCTTCAAAACCGTTCACATGTAAGCAGTTGAAATACAAGAATCGAGATCTTGAGCACTCGCAATACCCCACCCCGAAAAGAAAAACAATGGACAACGAGACGGAAAGAGAGGGAAAAATGCTGACTTTTAACGTGAAAACCACTCGCGACCCTCTTTCAGAAAAGAGCGGAAATGAAATAACGCGTTTTCGGAAAACAAAAAAGCCAACAACAAAGGGTTGGCTTTGATGGACTGGCGCGCCCGGAGGGATTCGAACCCCCGACCAATGGCTTCGGAAGCCACTACTCTTATCCACTGAGCTACGAGCGCGTAATAGCCAATGATACTAAACCAAGAGCATGAACACATCCAGGTTTACAATCACCATATAAACAGCCCCCAATTTCCCCATAATCCTTCATCCGATAACTCACCGTGAGTATGGCTTACGAACGCTTCACATCGGCGATCACACTACTACTGCATTGGCGCAACCGCCTTGATCCGTATTGGAAGCTGGCACGCGGCGACCGCCCTGTTGGCTTTTTGCTTCTGCTATGGCCCACCTGGTGGGCACTATGGTTAGCCGCCGACGGTGTACCACCATGGTGGACCCTCTGTGTCTTCACTACTGGCATCTGGCTGACACGCTCAGCCGGATGCGTCATCAACGACTACACCGACAGATGGCTTGATCCACACGTCGAACGCACCTGCACACGCCCCTTGGTCACCGGGACCGTTTCACCACGCAACGCCCTACTGATGTTCGGCACATTGATGCTAATCGCCTTCGGCCTCGTGCTCACGATGAATCGGCTTACCGTATTACTTAGCGTGGCGGGGCTATTTCTGGCTATGACCTATCCATATTTAAAGCGCTATACCCACCTACCCCAAGTTTACTTAGGCATAGCCTTTGGCTGGGGTATTCCGATGGCCTTCGCTGCCATACAGGGGAAAGTACCAACGCTGGCTTGGTTACTATACGTTGCAAACATCCTATGGACCACGGCCTATGACACTTGGTATGCGATGGTTGATCGCGACGACGACATCAAAATGGGGGCTAAATCCACCGCGATTTTGTTCGCTGACCTGGATCTAGTAGTACAAGGAGTGCTATACACACTCATGCTATTAACATTGTGTTTGGTCGGCCTACGCGCCACGCTCTCCCACACCTACTGGATTAGTTTAATCTCAGCCGTAGCGCTCATCGGATACCAATTCATCATCGCTCGACGTCGCGAACCCACCGCCTGTTTTCGCGCATTCATGCATAACAACTGGGTCGGCATGACGATCTTCGCTGGCATTGCCCTTGCCACAACACACTGACCCTCACTGACACGAATTGAATAAACAACGTGAACAAGCAACTCTATCAACATCATTCCAATCACCCGCCCAACCTAAAACCAATGGGGAAGACTACTTGTTATGATCAGACACCTTAAAATACCAATACGATCATGACACCAAGCCAATAACACATCGGCCACAGAATGACAGAAAAACGCAACAGACAACCCCAACCTACATAGTAGGACAGAACACATCGTGCAATGAAAACAATAGGAGGATATCGGTCAGCACACCATGTCTCACTGATCACCATACCCATTTTTTTGGCAAAAAACATCCGTAACCAGCGCTGCTTGATAACAATGTATTTAAAAATTTCTTTACAAGACACTGATTACACTTTTCGCCGCAGCAATTATCGCTTACAACGAACACTCAATATAAACAACAAGTTGAATATGTACTACACCCTAACTTCACCCCAATATTCCATATCATCAAAAACTGACTGACACATATCGCTACTCCATTCATCGCTAGCATATGTTCCAGATTGCCATCCTACATCCTCATCATTGAATTATGACCCGCACAAAGCATTTGCGGAACCGTGATGATCTTGAATAACTAGTAATCCATACACTCCAATTAATATCAGTCATATAACTCAACAAAAACACCTGCCACACACAAAAACACAGTCATCCAACCCAAAGACTGTATCTAGGACCACTGATATAGCTAAGCCTCTAAAACACCCAACCTAACCCATATACCCCAGAGACTGGCCACTAAGTCAATTCAATATTCAAAGAGATGACTTAGTGCAATCCTTTTCCTTACCACGCAGCTTTTCCCAACGCGTACGGGTATTCTGACAACGTCGGTACGACTCAACCGCTTCTATAGCAGACTGGTTGGCCGTTTTACGTGCAGCCTGGATACGCTGCTGATGAAGTTGAGCAAGTTTCTCACGGATCTCTGGGATGACTGCAATCGTGGCACGCTCACCTTCCAAGATCGCAGCATTACGTTGATCAAAGTCAGTCGAACCAATGTCCAGCACCTTGGGGTGGATCACGATATTAGCGCGCTTAAGTTCTGCCTCACCCAAATGCTGGCCCATAATCGAAATCGACTGATTCACCGTACCGACCAATCCCCCAGGATTCTTACCAGTGGCTTTGCTGGAAATATCTACCGCAATGACGAAATCAGCACCCAATTGACGTACCGCATCCACTGGTACCGGACTAGTGATACCACCATCCACATAGTGGTATGCCCCAATAGTGACAGGCTCAAATACACCTGGGATGCTACAGGAAGCACGCACTGCCTCACCGACATTCCCGCGTACAAACATCGTACGTTGCCCATCCTCTAACCGCGTGGCGATCGCCCCGAATGGCATGTTCAGCTTTTCGATTGGACGTTTACCTACTAGTTCATTGACATAGTTTTGAAGTTTCTGCCCCTGTACCAAGCCACCCGAGAAAAAACGCAAGTCACGAATATTACTCTCATCCATAGCAACCGCTTTTGTTTGTATCTTGAACGAGTCCATGCCGCTGGCGTATAGCGCGCCAACCACACTACCAGCACTGGTACCCGCAACCACACTTGGAGCTAACCCATTGGCTTCCAACATCTTGAGAACACCAATATGGGCGAAACCCTTGGCCGCACCGCCACCCAGTGCAATACCGATTCGCAGCGGTGGCAACGATATGTCGGACGACTGAGATACAGAAGACAACCGTGAAGCCGAACGCGGCGCGCTACTGCAAGCAGTCAACAAGGCAACCACAATGGTCGCCCAAAATGAACATCGAAAAGTAAAACACATGTTAGATAGTGCAAGATAAGAAAGATGGACAGGATAACGGTTACATCCACTGACAACTCTACGCCACAAAACACGGTTCAGGATATCCCTGCTACACGTACTTCCGCGGTTGCATGAAACGCCGTTTTTATGATTGATGAGAGACAACCAAACTCATCGAACATTATATGGATCCTCCGCATCTCATAGCACACGGTATCCACCGGAAACAGCGGGGAAACAGCTTCAATTTAAGTCCATTATGAAAACTCAACAACCTTCCTCCTCTCGCCCCCATCACTCCAAGAATCCAAATTGACACCGTCATACATGAACGACACAACATCCACCAATGTCGCCAATAAGACGCCCCATCCTATAGGGTGGGGTTTTTGTACATAGACAACAAATCACTTCAAACAACATGTTTGCAAGCGATATCAGCATGTACATTACCGTGATGCTGATCTTTGTTAGAAACATTCTCCATGAGATGCATTGGACGCAATCCCAGGCGCTGGAACAGAGCTTGATCCCGTTCAGTCTCCGGATTAGCAGTGGTCAACAGTTTCTCACCGTAGAAAATCGAGTTGGCACCAGCCATAAAGCAAAGCAACTGTAACTCATCACTCATCGACTCCCGCCCTGCGGAAAGACGTACCATCGACCTGGGCATAGTGATCCGTGCCACTGCAATCATGCGTACAAACTCAAACGGATCAAGCGTCTGTGTACCATGCAGAGGAGTCCCAGCTACTTGAACCAAAAGATTGACCGGCACAGAATCAGGATGCGCTGGCAGAGTAGCTAGAGTCAGCAGCAAACCAACGCGATGCTGACGCGTCTCGCCCATGCCGACAATGCCACCACAACACGTTTTCAAACCAACATCACGCACATGGGCCAAAGTATCCAGCCGATCCTGATATTGCCGAGTGTGGATGACCGAATCGTAAAAATCCGGCGATGTATCCACATTATGATTGTAGTAATCCAGACCAGCATCCTTGAGCGCCTGCGCCTGACACGTATTGAGCATGCCTAGCGTGGCACACGTTTCCAGGCCAAGTGCTTTAACCTCCCGAATCATCGACGCAATTTTTGGAATATCCCGATCCTTGGGTGAGCGCCAAGCGGCCCCCATGCAAAAACGGGACGCACCGGCCAACTTCGCTTGTCGTGCCTTCGCAACGACTGCATCAACGTCCATCAACTTCTGCGCTGTCACACCAGTGTCATAACGCTGCGCCTGTGGACAATAAGAACAATCTTCCGGACAGCCGCCAGTCTTAACCGACAACAATGTAGACACCTGAATCTCAGCAGGGTCGAAATGCTGACGATGCACACTAGCGGCCCGATAAAGAAGTTCTGGCAACGACAAATCGAACAGCGCATGTAACTCTTCGGCAGTCCAGTCGTAGCGGATGATAGAGGACATCAACGTTTCCTGACGGTAACCGATCAACAAGTTCGGCAGTCTGGTCAGGATGAAAGACGCTGTCAACTCGAATCACATATTGACTGACACTTGGTGTGATCGCCTGCTGCGCTGGTTACTCCCATCCTACTGTCTGGCCTGCAATGAACCAGGCCACCAAGGCAAAACATTATGTGCAACCTGTCAACTTCTTCTGCCACGGATGGAGAACGCCTGTCTCCGCTGCGCTGCCCCACTTAAAGAACTTGAAGGCATACACCCAACATGTGGTCCCTGCTTATACGATCCACCACCGTTGGAAACAGCCCACGCAGCATTTCTATACCACTGGCCAATTAACAAACTCATATCGCGTTTCAAATTTCACCAAGATTTAGAATGTGGCCACCTATTAGCTGACAACATGGCCATGGCTGCGCAACATTGGCCGCGACCGCAAGCACTTGTCCCTGTGAGCTTACACCACGGACGTTTGCTTACACGCGGCTACGATCAGGCTCTTGAATTAGCACGCCACCTCGGAAACAGATTGCAACTACCATGCCTGCCAGCATTACGCCGAGTGCGTGCAACCATCCCACAATCTCAACTCAATGCAAATAAACGCCGCAGCAACCTGCACAATGCATTCATTCCCATACATCCACTCCCTACACACGTTGCCCTCGTTGATGATGTGATGACAACAGGCACTACCCTACATGCAGCAGCACGAGCATTACGCCACACTGGGGTTACAAGGATCGATGCCTGGATCTGCGCACGCGTGCCATGAGCAGATCAGCAACACCGGCAACACCGGCAACACCGGCAACACCGGCAACACCGGCAACACCGGCAACACAACCACCTTACCCCATCTGTAATGCATTTTCCGAAATGCGGGCATAATCTGAAAAATATTTCATGCCAACATCAAATAAGAACTTGTTAAATTCACACAACACCGTACTGACATAACATCGTGATGAAAAAACACCCATCACATCTTAAATATCACTGTATTTATTTTCATTAATCACTTTCACCTCAATAAATCATCGCCTCCATACGTTTTTATATAACATCAAACCTATTTTATAAAATAAAAAATTGATCTTATCATCCAGAACCATCACTGATAACAAAAATTCTTTTCTTGCAGCACCTAAAAAACTTCAAACGCTTAAAGTGATGTACCACGCATGATCCATACAATGCCCCCTTTCAATACGGCCAATGACTACCTCTTATCAAAGAGTAAACCGCCAAGCAACATCATCTTCAAGACTGACTCAGTAATCAGCATATCCAGCCCAACAAATTAGAGAAACCTATTACTTCCACCCTGGAAAGCAACGTCACCGAGATAAAAGCACCAGATAAATTCACTAATCATCTTTTATTCATCAAGAATGACATCAGTGCTCTAGATAACAAAGAGACACCTCTCAACGCAATTACTCGTCAAATGCACACATCATCATGACAATTAGCCTCTAATGGCAACCTCACCATCAATGAGATTTTTGCTGACTTGCAGCATCACATCCTTGGCATTCTGACCAATACACAGCTGCGTTGTATCACCGTTCAATCTTTCGGCGTTCTAATTCAATCCATGATGAAACCGTAAAGTACAAGTGCTGGAGTGACCTTCAAAATTATGACATTGATACCATGCACCCCTTACCCAATAGCACCAACAACATATTGAAATGGGATCAAAATTTTAAAAAAACTAACGAAATCTGTCCGTAAAACACAACCCCTATCCAATCAATCTATAGACCTAAACCACCGGCACAGCATGTAAATATCTTTCCGATCCTGATCCCACATGTAATGCCAGTACAAAATTAAAAAATGTATCAGGCACGTCATACTGTTGTTACACACATTGTTTGAACTAGATAGAGCAACCGCGATGAGTTTATTTGGAAATAAAATTAAACCAACCCAAGAGCATAATCAGCTTGCAACTGTCGCTTTCTCTGGGGAGCGTATCGAAGAAATTGATCCAGAATTAATTGACCTAGAAAAACAGATGCGTAGCAAGGATAACCCTGGCTTCACGATCGAATCATTAATGGAACTTGGCAATGACATGAAACGAGATGGACAACATGAGCCTGTTATATTACGTAAAAACTCTAAAAAACCAGGCCGTTATTTAATGGTCGCCGGTGAACGCCGTTGGCTTGCTTGCAAAGCCGTTGATATCAAACTCAAAGCCGTAATTAGAGAATTGACCGACGATCAGGTAAGACGAGTACAACGCGCCGAAAATATCCAACGCGAAAATCTGACACAACTAGAAATTGCAGTTGCACTGCGCGATGACAAGGAACGTCTTGGTACGTTAGAAAAAGTCGCCGCCGAATGGAACAAAGGAATCAACTGGGTCTCTGAACGCATCAACTTTCTCGAAGTAGTAGAGACCAACAGCCTCACCAGTCAAGCTGTTACAGAAGGCATCACCGCTGATATTACGGCCATCAACGACCTATATCGACTTGAAAAGGTCAATCAAACTGCAGCAAAAACGATTATCGATCAAGCCAAAGTAGATCCTGGAATCAATATGCGTAAAACAGTCCGTGAAAAATTACAAAATGCCAAGTCAACAACAAATGAAAAAAACGCGACGACTGATTCCCGCATGCAAGAATCCAAAACTGATTTCCAAGAAGGAGAAACACACCTAACAAACATCTCCAATCAAGAGAAACCGACAACCGTTGCCTCTGCACCTCTCCCCCCCGATGCAGCACAGCTTGTTGCATTAGCGGCCAAGCAAATGGAAACACTTTGTACCGAGGTCAGCGCACTTTCCAAGATCCTACACCAACGTCAAGATGTTATCAGCGCACTCGGTGATGTACTGCAAAACGTCGTACAAGCACAAGCAGCGTTGTTTCGTACACGCCATGTATTGGCTTCACTTGCCAACTTAAAATGAATAACCTCAAAGACGCTGATACAAAATATCGTGTATTTAATGAAATGATTAAATCAATCCGAGATGCCTCCTAACATACGTTCCACATCAAATGATGTTTGAACCACTCACAGTGAAAATTATCTTCATGAAAACCACCCTATCAACTTTCACTGAATATATCCGTAAAACTTTATTCAAATAAAGAAAAAAATAACGTCAATAGGTACACAACACCACCTCATCCTCTCATGCTTCTATCGCATTCAATAGAAAATCTTGCAATGGAAAGACTCAAAGTGAATCGGCTATCATACGACCTCCATGCCTAATGAAACCAACAACTCCTTAATATAACGAAGCTTGATTTCAAACATACTTCGCCACATAACATCGAAAAAGCAAATAAGATCACACAACACATCATGATGAACACCCGCCTGTAGCGTCACACCTACTCAGATGCCTTGAGGTCACCACAAAATCCTATAAACCTCACAGACTCCGAAACAACATCAACGCATAGAAACAGCAGGGTTGACCGAATCCAGAATATCCAAGTAACGGCGCACTGTTGGTATTAATCCCTCATATAACGCCTCACTGATCAGTGCGTGACCAATCGAAACCTCCAACACATCAGGGACAGCCCCTAAAAACACACCAAGATTCGTTTGCGACAAGTCATGGCCAGCATTGACACCCAAGCCGACATCCTGCGCAAGACGTGCCGTAGTAGCAAATTCACGCAACACAGCATCCGAACAACCCGCATGATGCATCTCCGCATACGGCCCCGTATAAAGTTCAATCCGATCCACACCCCATATTGCTGCATCAGCCAGACCGGTGACGTTAACGTCAACAAATAGACTCACGCGACATCCCCACTGCTTGATTTCATCAATCAATGGACGCAGCCCAGGACCTTCCCGTGCAAAATCGAAACCGTGATCGGATGTTATCTGCTGATCCCCATCGGGAACCAAAGTGACCTGATGAGGGCGGGTTTCACGGCAAAGTGCCAGAAGCCCACAATAACCTGCACGTGGCTCTGCAAACGGATTACCTTCGATGTTGAATTCCACACCGCGTGCACGGGTCAAAGCCGATAACCTGATCACATCATCATGGCGGATATGACGTGCATCAGGACGCGGATGCACCGTAATACCGTGCGCACCTGCATCAATGCAGGCACTAGCTGCACGTATCACATCGGGTGCACCGTGACCACGGGAGTTACGTAAAACTGCAATCTTATTAACGTTGACACTCAACCGAGTACGCTGACTCATTTATTTATTCCACCGACATCATCATTACCCCCAACAACAGGAGATAACCTGCGGACTGCAGCCAATTCCTGCAACCTCTGTAATTCAACTTCATCAACCATACTTCTAATGTCGTGGTTGCGGTGACGATACTCCTTGGAATATTGCACACACGTCCAAAACAACAACAAGCCCAGCGCACCGAAAAGTGTCACCAACAGCAGCCAAATCTGCGGTATGAAAAAGGCAACACCCATCGCAGCAATGGCCAACAATAAAAGCACCCAATGCATTGCTATCTCCCTATCGAATCGACACAGTGTAGCCACTCACTGGTTCGTTTGTATGCCCGCTCCCAACAGAAAGACAACGCACAACGTTGATCTCATTCAGACCTATCCTCTTGCTCCTAATGTCGACACCTTAACCACCCGTACCGACAATAATGACAACGATCAAGCAAGCTAAAACCATTAGATGAGCATCATCCGACTGACACAGTACTAGATCGCAAATGGATCCATCTTCAAGATATTCTAGAAACAGATGGAGTCTCTCTATCCCCTATACAGATAGCCAATCGTTTTATGACGCGATGCTAGCTGGCCACGGCGAACTTTGAGATGGAGACTTCAAGTCAGTATGCAAGCGTTTCTACTGCATCGCATATCAATCAATCCATATTAATGTATTAATGGATCTGGATTATCTCTCAGCGAGTGAGTTGTATTTCTGCTATTGATGCGCATTCGATATAGTCAAACACTGCCTATAGAGCGTTGCAAACTGCAGATCTCTTTTTTTACAGTGTTTCATTACACGGAACACGCAATAGTAAGACTGTCTCTCTTACCGCCTTATCTCTACCCAAAGACATAGATAACAGATAACAGATAACAGATAACAGATAACAGATAACAGATAACAGATAACAGATAACAGATAACAGATAACAGATAACAGATAACAGATAACAGATAACAGATAACAGATAACAGATAACAATACTCTTGTATTTTTATCCGTGTTCGATCATATTTTATAACGCTTAAATATAATACTGAGAAACACTTCCTACTAATCAACCTCAATGCCGTTTATATCTATTGATTGAATCAATACTCCATAATTTATTTTCATTGACATAAAACCTTACAACATAGTGCGCACATTGATACTCCAGATTCAATGCAGCCAATCAGCGTAATAGCCTGTCATATTTTCGGCATCTGCAGTAATCATCCTCTCTCTGAGAGTTAATTTATCAAGTGGCATAACGCATTACAAGACAACGCGCTCAATGGAAAATGCACATTCACCCAGTGCATCAATACCACAATCACTCTTCAACGTTTCTTTGAAATTTCCTTCTAATGAAAAAAGTGGAGATTTTTTCAAAAAAACAGAATGTTTCCGCCGAGGTTCCAATTTTCATGGTACTAGCACCAAGCAATGATCTTATGCTCCCTCATTGTCTTGACGTGCTATAAATTAGAAGAAGATATGAACATACGAAACTCAACCAACCATTCAATAAATCCAAGCTCATCTTTCAAAAAAGGTAATGCAGGAACATTTTATCCACTCATATAAGCTCAATATCTATCGCCTCGGCCACAACCGCACCACAAAGAAAATCTCCAAATCAGAATCGTTCTGACGATATCGCACCATCAACAATGTTTTGTTGCAATCGTATCTGCATACTACCTCCCCTTCGTTGATACCTCACTTTTTGTTTTTATAAGAAAGCTGAGCCTGGATTAAGCATCACAACTAATGAGAGCACATCGGTTAGACAACAAGGTGATGCCGTTTGAACAACTTTTTATCGCAGTCAACGGCACACCAAATAAACCTGAAGAATGTACAAATCAAAACTCTGAAGGACTATACATCCTCATCTCAATACGATGGCCGTCACTGAGAGCCAATCCAACATGATTTTACACGCTGCGATATGAAATACTTCGTCGACCCATCACAACAACTCGGCATTCCTCTTGCCGCTTAGATCCAAGAAAATACGATGGAATAATCAGCTTCATCTTGCATATCCACGACAACAATGGAATTTTTTCCGCGCATTTATTAATAGAAATAATAGACGATATGAAACAATGCAATGCCTTGAATTTATCTAGTAGGATCACACCATTATGCGGCCATTTCTTCATCCATCGGACCGAAAAATTCATAATGAACCTGTGCTGCTGGCACACCAGCACCGATCAGATCACGAACAAAAGTGCGCAAGAAGGGACGCGGGCCACAAAGGTAAAAATCGGCCTTTTGAAACGGTGTATTGGCTCGCAACCAATCAATGGTGATAAACCCGGCTTCCGCATCATCGGCTTCACTACGTTGTGTATAGAACGTCGTGGCTTTCATATGCTTGTGTCGACTCACTAAAGCACGAATATGAGCATCCATCGCATGTGTTTCTCGATTCTGAGTACCATGGACATACCATACCTGCGCATCAGGATACGCTTCAGCGATCTGCTCCATCATGCTCACCATTGGTGTTAATCCGACACCACCAGATAAAAGAACGATTGGCCTTTCAATCACACTGGGAAGGAAAAAATCACCCACAGGCGGCGTACATTCGATAATCGTTCCAACTTTCGCTTGATCGTGTAGAAAAGCCGATGCCCCTGTGCCGTGTTCACGTTTAACGGTAATCCGATAATGGTCGCTATTAGGACCACAGGAAATAGAGTAATTGCGTTTCATACCCGGCATGCCGGCTGCATCGAAACGAAACGTAAGATATTGTCCGGCCTGATGGGGGACAACCGGCCCACCATCCTCAGGATGCAGCATAAACGAAGTAATCGTTTCACTTTCAGGAATACGCTTGGAAATGACAAAACGCCGCCAGTGGATCCACCCACCGTTCTTGGTCATGATCCCCTCACGAATCACTGCTTCCCGATCTTTTAAAAGATTTGCAATAAACCAATACGCTTCTCCCCAGGCTTCCAACACTTCTGATGTGGCAACGTCACCCAAGACTTGCTTAATCGCACCCAGTAAAGCGGTTGCGACATGAGGATAATGTTCTGGATGGATTGCATAACCAACATGCTTTTGTGAAATTCTTTCAATCGCTGATGCAAGCACACCCGGGTTATCAATATTGCGAGCGTACGCCAGTATCGCTCCAGCAAGTGCATGGATTTGAGTGCCGTTCTTCTGGTTTGCCTGATTGAACAGCGCCTCAATCTGCGGATCTTCGAACAATCGATGGTACATGGCTTCGATGATAGTTGTGCCATGTTCGGCCAATAATGGCACTGTAGATTTTATAAGTGTAATTGTATGTGGCGAAAATGATGCAGACATCTATTAATTCCTTCGACATGAGTTCTTGAATGCCGCGAACGGATGATACATCGCCCCTCATTCAAAATTCATTTAAATTATTTTTATACACACCCCATCAAAACATCTGGAAAATATACCTGGATGATGTTTTATCAATGATCGAACACGTATTACGTGCACAAACACTCATCAGACACCCAAGCAACCCTGTGGGGTCTATACACCTTGATGCTCATAACATAAAAAAACGCTACGTAAAGATCATCAAATACCAGGAACCATTGACATATCAGAAAGAAATACGGTTTGTCCAGAATTTGAAACATGGAAATACTCATTCCCACTGAATCAGGCAATATAAACTTCACTCCGATCTGATCCCTCATTTTGGAGAACATGATAGGGAGGGAATCACAAATACCTTATCTATCAATAGATCATCACACGCATCATGTTTTCTAATTCATTGATTAAATTTACCATTTAATAAAATTGGCCCACACCACGATCACCATAACACCGGAATCATCCATGACACCTCGCATGGTATTCCTATCCAATCGAGCACACACATCACACGTATTTCATCCATAGACATCACATTTCTCATGTCAAGGATGCGCATTAACGGAGCTTACTCATACAGTACCACTGACTCTTGTGTGGCAACCCTCTCTACGGATCACATAGATATCTCCAAGCGAATCTACTTGTCCAATCACCCGCTTGCTTTAAGCATCACTCACCCTCAGCAATCTTCGTCATCGTAAACACGAAACAAAACATGCATACCACTTCAATCACTAAAGACAATCTTTCCTTTGTATTCGGACATCACCATTCACACACACGTGAACATGATTTCCAACCTTTCCAAATTAATTCACCGATCACAGAAACGATATAACACCACTAATGCACCGCCAACCTATTTGAGGGGGCATGAACACAATAAATCCAATATGAAACAGATCAAGCACACTTCCTACGCGGCGGAACACCTTCATCCTAGACATTCGTTACTTCCTTACAACCCCATTTCCACTGATATGCCCCACCCCAATCCCTTTATTCCCAAACCAGTGTTCTGAATGTGCACTGGGTTATTCATTTCGATCATGGATGAAGCCCGGAAATGCAGAAGGCATTACCATTCCACTCACCCTGTTCACACCTACGGAGATGTTCTGCGTATCAGTAACGCTAGCTCCAGCATGACTCTCCTCAATGCCCTCCCGAATGCCCAGACACTTAGAATGAATATCATCCTGCCACCACGTAGAATCATTGCGTGAACGTCTCTCATGTGCTTTATCACTTAAATCAGAACCAGCGCGAGGCCGTTGCTGCAGCTCCCGGCCACTACCTGATCCTCGCCGGTGCCGGATCAGGAAAAACCCGCGTTCTCACTCATCGCATCGTTTGGCTCAACGAGGTAAATGGAGTACCCACCCACAGCATGATGGCCGTCACCTTCACGAACAAGGCCGCCGGCGAAATACAACAACGGATTGATCTACAACTGCGCCACGGTAAACGCGGCATGTGGATCGGGACCTTCCATAGCCTGGCGCATCGCTTACTGCGCCTGCATTGGAACGACGCAACATTACCCGAAAACTTCCAGGTCATAGACAGCGACGATCAATTGCGCCTCGTCAAACGAGTGATCCAGTCCTTGGGATTGAATGACACCCTCTTCCCTCCCAAACAGGCGATGTGGTGGATTAATACACAGAAAGATGAAGGACGCCGCCCAGAGCACATCCAACCCGAGTCACACGACGACTGGATCGAGACTCAGCGCCGCATCTATACCGAGTATCAGGAGCGCTGCAACCGCGCTGGTTTGGTCGATTTTTCGGAACTGCTGCTGCGGGCACATGAACTACTACGCGATACCCCTGCACTACTGACACACTACCGTTCGCGCTTCCGTGAGATTCTGATCGACGAATTCCAAGATACCAACGCCATCCAGTACGCGTTTGTGCGTGTCCTTGCCAATGACACTGGCCACATCTTCGCCGTCGGCGATGACGACCAAGCCATCTACGGCTGGCGTGGTGCCAAAGTTGAGCATGTACAACACTTCCTGAAAGATTTTCCAAACGTGCAGACCATCCGCTTGGAGCAAAATTACCGCTCCAGCGCCAATATCCTTGACGCTGCCAACGCAATCATTGCCCATAACCCAGACCGAATTGGCAAACGCCTCTGGACTGAATCCGGTGTTGGTGAATCCATCGACCTATACGCCGCCTACAACGAGATTGATGAAGCCCGCTACATCGTCGAACGCGCCCGCCAGTGGGTACGCGACGGCGGCAGCTACGGCGAGATCGCAGTGCTTTACCGTAGTAACGCACAGTCCCGCGCATTTGAAGAAGTGCTGCAATCCGAACATATCCCCTACCGTGTTTACGGCGGCATGCGCTTCTTCGAGCGTGCCGAAATCAAGGATGCCCTAGCCTATCTGCGCCTGCTTGCCAATCGTAGCGATGATGCTGCGTTCGAACGCGTTGTAAATACCCCCGTACGCGGCATCGGTGAGCGCACCTTAGATGAAGTAAGACACCTAGCACGTACCCAAGGCTTAGCACTATGGGATGCGGCAATGGCATGTACCCAATCAACCACGCTGACCGCGCGCGCGCGTAACGCCTTGGCGAGTTTCCTCAATTTACTGCAACAACTTGCGCTGGAAACCAACCAGATGGATTTAGCCGAACGAATTGACCATATGCTGCAGCGTTCGGAGTTACGCCAGCACTGGAAGAAAGAAGCGCGTGGTTCTCTGGATGCCGAATCACGTCAAGAAAACTTAGACGAACTTGTTTCCGTCGCTTCACGCTTTGTCCTTCCGCAAAACGACGAAGACACACCCATCATGACCGAATTAGACGCGTTCCTATCCTACGCGTGCCTGGAAAGTGGTGATGGTCAAGTCCAAGCTGGTGAAGAAGGCGTACAACTGATGACCCTACACTCAGCCAAAGGCTTGGAATTCCCCCTAGTCTTCTTGGTGGGCTTGGAAAATGGATTATTCCCCAGCGCGCGTTCCCTGGATGAACACGGCCGACTAGAGGAAGAACGCCGCTTAGCGTATGTCGGCATCACCCGCGCCCGTCACAAACTCATCCTCAGCTATGCCCAAGCACGGCGTATCCACGGTAAAGATAACTACAACGTCCCCTCACGCTTTTTACGCGAGATCCCGCAGGATCTATTGCATGAAGTACGCCCCACCATCCAGGTCTCACACCAGCCCCCATTAGGAGCAACGCAACGTCCAGCCCATGATGAACGCGACGCAGCACCTATCAAGCTCGGCGTGAACGTCATACACCCTACATTTGGGTGCGGCGTGGTTGTCGACTACGAAGGCAGCGGCGTGCACACCCGCGTACAAATCAAATTCGATGACGCCGGTACAAAATGGTTGGTCATGGCATACGCCAAACTCAGCGTGGTATAGACACACATCACCACTGCACTGTGCCTCTCGCACTCTCACTGCAACAGTGCATACCGACGTCATAGACTTTGTCTCCCCCGACATCAATACGATGCCGGGGAAGTGCTCCATTCATTCTAAAGCCCGTTTCCGCATCGAATTTCTGCGGCGTGCATCCCGCGCGATCACCGCTGCTTCTCAGGTCCGCCCGATCGTTTGGTTCTTACGCTCCGCCAAACACTTCTCCAAATAATGGATGTTCTGTCCACCGGACTGGAAACCCTTATCGCACATAATGCGCTGCTGCAATGGGATATTGGTCTTGATCCCATCCACGACCATTTCGCTCAGCGCCAAATGCATGCGCGCAATCGCCGTCTCACGGTCCGGACCATGCACGATAAGCTTGCCGATCATCGAATCATAGTTCGGCGGCACCTTGTAACCACTGTAGATATGCGTATCCATACGCACACCCGGACCACCTGGTGGATGGAACGCAGTAATCAAACCCGGATTGGGCAAGAACGTCTCCGCATCCTCAGCATTGATACGGCATTCGATCGCATGGCCACGCAACACCACATCGCTCTGCTTGATACTCAATGGCTGACCAGCGGCAATACGCAACTGCTCGCATACCAAGTCAATACCAGTGATACGCTCCGTCACCGGATGCTCTACCTGGATGCGCGTATTCATCTCGATGAAGTAAAAACGACCATTCTCGAACAGAAATTCAAACGTCCCAGCACCGCGGTAACCGATACGAATACAGGCATCTACACACACCTGACCGATTTCATTGCGCAGCGCCTCAGTGATACCGGGTGCGGGGGCTTCCTCCACCACCTTCTGATGGCGGCGTTGCATCGAACAATCCCGCTCCCCCAAATGGATCGCGTTCCCCTGACCATCGGCGAGCACCTGAATCTCCACGTGACGCGGATTCTCCAGAAACTTTTCCATATACACCTGGCCATTGCCAAAAGCGGCTTTAGCTTCACACTGCGTGGTCTCGATAGCCGCCTCTAAACCGGCCTCGGTATGTACCACACGCATCCCGCGTCCACCGCCTCCGCCGGAAGCCTTAATGATGACCGGATAACCGATCTCACGTGCAATTTTGACGTTAGCGACAATGTCATCACCCAATGGACCATCCGAACCAGGGACACACGGCACACCAGCCGCTTTCATCGCATGGATAGCCTGCACCTTGTCGCCCATTAAACGAATCGTCTCTGCCCGTGGCCCAATGAAAATGAAGCCCGACTGTTCCACACGTTCAGCAAAACTAGCGTTTTCCGACAAAAAACCATAGCCAGGGTGGATGGCCTGAGCATCCGTGACCTCAGCGGCGGCAATCAGCGCCGGAATATTGAGATAACTCTCCGCCGATGGTGCAGGACCAATACACACCGACTCATCAGCCATCGCGACATGCTTCAGATTACGATCAACGGTAGAGTGCACCGCAACCGTGCGGATACCCAACGTGTGGCATGCGCGAAGAATACGCAACGCGATCTCACCACGGTTGGCAATAACGACTTTGTCTAACATGAGAAAGGTTCCGAAGTACGGCGTCCTTAAGGCAACGGCCAACGCCTGATGTATGGCTCAGCGGATCACAAACAGCGGTTGGTCAAACTCAACCGGCTGACCGTTCTCGCCAAGAATCGCCACGACCGTGCCGGCGACATCGGCCTCAATCGGGTTAAACATTTTCATTGCCTCAATGATGGCCAGGGTGTCACCTTGCTTAATCGTTTGACCAACACTCACAAACACCGGCTTATCCGGCGCCGGTGAGGTATAAAACGTGCCGACCATCGGTGCGCGCAGCACATGCCCCTGCGGAAGCGCCCCATCATCTTTAGGGATACCGCCGGTAGAAGCATCTGTGGGCGAAATCATCGGCATCGCCGGTGCCGCCGGTACATTTGCTACAGACGGTACCCACGGCATCGTTGGTGCCATTATATTCATACCGGCGTTGGAGGTACGCGCCAAACGTACACTCTCTTCGCCTTCTTTAATCTCGATCTCGGAAAGATTCGATTCTTCTAACAGGTCGATGAGTTTCTTGATTTTTCGGAGATCCATAACGGCCTCATTGGTAATACAGAATAGAAAAACAGTAAGGATACGGAGCGCTGATCGCCGACTCAGACGTCAGAACCAAGTCTGGCAATCACTCCCTCCAAAGCAATACGGTAACTGTCCACCCCAAAACCACACACCACGCCCAAGGCTTTGTCAGCCAGATAGCTGTGATGGCGGAACGGCTCACGTGTATGCGGGTTAGAAAGGTGAATTTCGACGAACGGGAGCGCTACTGCAAGCAGCGCATCACGCAATGCCACTGAGGTATGGGTAAACGCCCCAGGATTTATCAAGATAAACGCAGTGCCATCCTCCCGCGTGGCATGAATACGTTCAATCAACACATGCTCGGCATTCGATTGCAAACTACTCAGTCCGTGACCAGCAGTCGCAGCGCGTTCGGCTAAGGCCGCATCAATCTGCGGCAACGTGATACGGCCGTAGATCTCAGGTTCACGGGTACCAAGTAAATTCAAATTAGGACCATGTAACAGCAGCAAATGAGCCATGCTATTGGAATCCAAGGGCACTCGATACCCTAAAAGTCTCAAGGCGGCGAGTCTGCGCGAAGACAGTGATAGTGTCCAGATGGGCCAAGGTATGTATGTTCGAAATCTGCTGATAGATGATGCGGTGCTGCCCTCTAACGAGGCATCGCTCACTGAATCTTCGGAACAAAAGAAAGCACCGATGGTATCTATCCAACGTGAATGCTTCCTATGCCCCTCACAGTCATACTCCCTATAGTCATTGATCGATTCAGGAATCTCGCCAAAGCAAGGCAGTATTGCATGCAATTGCCGGTCTGCACCGATCGGATCAAGCATTCAAGCACCTTCGCAACACACCTGCATATCATTTGAGTGGGTGTCATGCGCAATACGCCGCTGGTCATCACTGTATTTAGCGATGGCCCTTCACCTTCTAGACAATCTTCATATAAAGCTCGGTGCTTCTAGATATTTCATCACCATCACAGATGCCAAGACCGATAAGAGACACGATACCCTTGTTCTACAATCACAGTTTTTTACCATTTATTGTTTGCGCCATCCCATGCCCACCCTTCAATCGCTCCCGGATACAGTTTCTCTTTAGTCTTCCGGTTGCCTTGGAAACGCGACAAAACATTAAGGTGTCAACGCAGCAAGCAACCCTCGTGCAGCGTTGAAACGATCGGCCGGTTCCGGCAAAGGCAACTTGAGTTTTAATTTACTTGGCCCCTCCATCGAATACAGTTTGGATTGCTTTTGGACGAGCTGGATCACAGCCATAGGATCAATGATGGGTTTGGCTCCAAATATGATACGGCCACCATTTTCCCCCAATTCCAACTTGGAAATACCCAATGCAGTGGCTTGCAACTTCAACTCAGCGATTGCAAAAAGATGTTTAGCAGTCTCTGGAAGCACACCAAAGCGGTCAATCATTTCCACATTCAACTCACGCAGCGCATTGCTGTCACGGGCCGTGGAAATCCGTTTGTAGAGTGTCAAACGGGTATGCACATCGGGCAAATAATCCTCTGGGATCAACGTGGGTATGTGCAAATCCACCTCCGCGCCACGTTCTTCCTGACCTGCATCAAGGTCTGGCAATTTACCTTGCTTGATGCTGCGCACCGCGCGCTCAAGCAACTCGGTATATAAGCTGAAACCGACCTCGGCCATCTGCCCGCTTTGATCTTCACCGAGCAACTCACCAGCGCCACGTATTTCCAGATCATGGGTCGCCAAAGTAAAGCCCGCACCCAACTCGTCCATTGACGCAATCGCCTCCAAGCGTTTCTCTGCATCCGCCGTCATGCTGCGCCGGTCAGGAACCACCAAATAAGCATAGGCGCGATGGTGAGAACGACCGACACGGCCACGCAACTGGTGCAACTGCGCCAAACCAAAGCGGTCAGCGCGGTTGATGATGATGGTGTTAGCGTTGGGAATATCAATACCGGATTCGATAATCGTCGTAGACAACAACACGTTGAAGTGCTGCTTCTGGAAATCCAGCATGACGCGCTCTAACTCGCGTTCGGGCATCTGGCCGTGGGCAATACCAATACGCGCTTCCGGCACCAGTTGGGCCAGATCACGCTGCATCCTGCCGATACTCTCCACATCGTTATGTAGAAAGTACAACTGACCACCACGCGCTAGTTCACGCTGGAAAGCCTCATGCAACAGCGCATTATCCCAAGGAGTGATAAACGTCTGCACCGCCAGCCGATTCAGCGGTGGTGTCGCAATGATCGACAAATCACGCAACCCCGCCATTGCCATATTGAGCGTGCGCGGGATGGGCGTAGCTGTCAGCGTCAACAAATGTACATTCGCACGTAACGACTTCAGCGCCTCCTTCTGACGCACCCCGAAACGCTGCTCCTCGTCGACAATGACTAAACCCAAGTCTTTAAACTTGACGTCCGGTTGCAACAACCGATGCGTGCCGACAATGACATCCATGGTGCCTTCACTGACCTTCTGCAACTCGGCCTTGATTTCTTTAGTGCTTTTGAAGCGCGAAAGCACTTCGACTCTAATCGGATAATCGGCAAAGCGATCGCGGAAATTTCGATAGTGCTGTTCGGCTAGCAACGTCGTCGGCACCAATACCGCAACCTGTTTTCCTGCACTGGCTGCAGCGAATGCAGCACGCACCGCCACCTCCGTTTTGCCAAAACCAACATCACCGCACACTACCCGGTCCATCGGCTGACTGGATTGCAGATCACGCAGCGTCGTCTCAATCGCTGCAAGCTGATCGGGAGTCTCTTCGAATGGGAAACCCGCTGCAAAAGGTTCATACATCGTACGATCAATGCGCAAAGCCAAGCCTGCACGCGCCTGACGCCGCGCCTGAATTTCCAACAACTCCGCAGCCACATCGCGTACCTTTTCTGCCGCCTTGCGCTTGGCCTTGCTCCATTGCTCGCCACCCAACGAGTGCAGCGGCGCGGTCTCCGGCGAAGCGCCTGAGTAGCGACTAATCAGATGCAATTGGGCAACCGGAACGTATAAACGGTCCCCCTTTGCATACTCGATCTCCACAAACTCACCAGGCATACCACTGACGTTCATGGTGATCAGTTTGCGGTAACGACCGACCCCGTGGTCCTCGTGCACGATAGGGGCACCCTCGGACAACTCACCCAGATCACGAATAATTGCCTCAGGCTCACGCCCAACACGCCGACTGCGGCGCACCGGATTCACCCGCTCAGGGAACAATTGACGTTCGGTAAGCACCGCAATAGGCGGCACACTGAGAGAAAACCCATCCTCCAACGGAGCCACAGTAATCGCGAACGTTGGTAAGGACCCACCCTGCGAAGCAATGACGTGAAAAGCAGCCGCATCCGCATCATTCGAACCTGACACGCCATTGCCACTATCGCGATTGGCTTCCCCCAAATCACTCACTTCGGCCGCAGAGAGAAAAAACGACCTAAAGTCAGGCAATACCTCCGGTTGCAGATCGGCGGTGGCCAACAATTCAAGCAGCACCTCACGACGACCAGGCGAGGTAGCAGCAATCAACACACGGCCAGCGTAATCAGCAAGGAAAGTTCTCAATGCCTGTCCAACGGAAACATCCTTAGTCGCCACCGGCAATGGCTGCTCATCCAATACTTCTGCTTTATCGATATGCGCATGTTCGGCAGACCAAACCTCAATGCGCGGCAAACGATTCAAGCGTTCACGCAACGCATCCGGGGACTGGTATAGCTCCTGCGGCGGTAACAACGGGCGCTCAATATCGTGGCGACGTTGCTCATAACGTTGCATCGTCTGCCCCCAGAACGCATCGGCAGCGTTAGAGACACCTGGTGCCGTTAACACCAATAAATCTGCACTCAAATAATCAAAAAGCGTCGCGGTCGCGTGTTTCCCACCACGCCCCGACTCAAAAAAAAGCGGCAAATAGTACTCGATCCCTGAGGGAGCTAACCCGGCTTTCAAATCCTGATACAACGCACTGCGCCGAGTATCCAGATCGAAACGCTCACGCAACCGCACCAAAACGCGTTCAAGCACCGCAGGATCCAACGGTACTTCGCGGCCGGGCAGCATATGAATGACATCGACCTGATTTAACGAACGCTGCGATTCGGGATCGAACGTACGGATTGAATCAATCTCCTCATCCAATAGTTCGATTCGCAGCGGTACATCCGTACCCATCGGATAAACATCAAGCAGCCCCCCGCGCACCGTAAAATCCCCGGGGTCCATCACCTGCGGCACATTGCGGTAACCCGCCCGCTCCAACCGCTGCTTCTCAGCATCCAGAATCAAGCGTTGCCCCACCTTAAAATCAAAGCTGCCACCAACGATGTAACTCAACGGTGCCAACTGCTGCATCAACGTCTGTACCGGCACGACGACAATACCGCGTGCTAATGAAGGCAACCGATGCAACGTCGCCAAACGCTGGCTGACAATATTGGGATCAGGGCTGAATTGGTCGTAAGGAAGCGTCTCCCAATCAGGGAAACCAATGACCGGCAACCCTGAGCAATGCGCCAATAGAGTCTGTAGGTCAACCTCAATCTGGTGCGCACTGTGATTGTCATGCGTGACCAACAGCAATGGTCCCCTGTGTGCCTGAGCAGCACAAGCGATATGCCAAGCAAGCGCCGTTGGAGAGACCGGAGCACGCCAAAATGCACGGAGCTGCCCGGCACGGGGCAGCAGCGGAGAGGGAAAGGAGGATGGTGACATGATTAACCGTTGATTTTAGCAGAGCCTGCCTCAGGAGTTCCCTGTTGGACAGTCACTCACCGATCAATCAACCATACAGTTTCAATGTCATACGCACCAAATCTGGGGACTCCGGATGAGACTCACGTTGGAAACCCAATGACTCGGCCAATTCCAACATTGGCCTGTTGCGCTCCAATATGTCGCCATAGAGATGATCGAGATACTTGCCACGCGCCCACTTCACCAATTTACGCAGCAACTGTCGCCCCAACCCCTGGCCACTCACGAAACTGCTGACCAAAATAATGTACTCAGCATGACGCGAATTGGGCACGATTGAGGCACGCGCCAGCGCGGCAATCATGGCCTCTCCCGGTGGCAACTGCTCGGCTGCGACCAGCACGATCTCACGCTTAGCATTGGGATTGGTCAGTTGTTGGAAGCGTTCACTTGAACCGGTCGCAGACGGTGCAAACCTCTCACGGATTTCTTGGGGCCCCATCAACGCAAATACCCCCTGCAAAGGTTCGACATCTTCAGAGCGGACAGGACGCAACAGCAAAACATGACCATTCGGCAACTTAAAGTTCTCATGCCAAGGCGGCATACGATTGCGGACAGACATCACGTTATCTTCTTTTAAATAGTGATCAGAAATAATGACCAGATTCTGGCATCACCACACTGGTCAGCGGTGAACGGGAACATATCCACATTGCAATCCTGAGCTATCGTTAAAAAGTATTATGTATTTTGCGTCACTGATTGATCTGGACAGGGAACACCTCACCTGCACGACACTACAAATGAAAAAAATCATCAATCAATCCATTTAAAGAGAGTACTTGCGCAATGTCGAATAAAGTGACCTGATGAAGCTAAGCGATACAAGCCTTTAGTAAACAGCTCAAACACAAGGGCTCCTAAACTCAACCATCATTGCATAACTGCATGGAAAGCGTATTTCACTCCCTCACCCCCTGAAAAAACATAATGCAAAAAAGTGTGCCATCGAGACAAAAAACAAGAAATGCAACAAAAATCACAAAAAAATATCGCCTATTCTTAGGGCGATATTTTTCAAACACATACTTTAGCCTGCACGCAGGCCATCACATCGACTAGGCCTTTTAACCTGACAACAGTAACGCAAATGCATCATCGCTAAGCACCAGACATCCACTTGAAACAACCCAAAACACCTCACCACAACAGCGGCACTCACTGCGGCACCTTGAGCCACTCCAACCGAGTACGTGCGCCAGATTCGCCAAGTTGGGTTTTCAACACTGGCAATGCAGGAGCCAAAAGCTGATCGAATTGCCAGGGCACATTAAGCAATAACATGCCACTGCCATTCAAACGTAGCGGCGAATCATCAAGCCGCACCAGCAACTCAGCGATCAACACCGAGCGTACCGGCAATCCCACCGCCTTCCTGAAGAACGGCTGCAAACGCCGCCGTTGCTTGATGGGGTACCACACTGCGCAGATCGCTTGCGGCCAGCGCGTCAACGTCTCGCGCAGCGCACCCAAGACCAATGGATACTCCGCATCCTGTGCCTCGTAGGGCGGATCGATAAATACCAAGCCACGCCCAATCCTCTGTGTCCCCACCTTGGGAGGTAAAAACGCACGCACCGCTGCATAACCATCCCCCGCATGCACACGCACCCTGGGATCATGTACGAACAATGCGTTCAGTGCCGCAGCCTCCTTGGGATGCAACTCACAAAACACCATCCGATCTTGTGCACGGCACACCTGCGCAGCCAGTAGGGATGAACCAGGATAACGGCTGATATGCATGGGAGTGCTTGCAGCCCGTGTCTGTGAAACATTGTCCGCCTGCACTACATCCACATAGCGCTTAATCACCTCCAAACGCTGCGGACGGGCTATCAATCGCATCACTCCAGACTCAGCCTCCCTGGTATTGCGACTCTCCCCGGCAGAAAGCAGGTAACGTCCGCGACCGGCATGAGAATCCAGCACAAAGAACGGCGTCTCCTTTCGCACTAGACCATCCAGCAACGCGAGCAAAACAATATGTTTGAGAACATCGGCATGGTTACCCGCGTGGAAGGCGTGACTGTAGTTCATCCGAACAGTGTACGGACTACGCCAGGTGAACGGCTATATACGCCTCCTAACCTGCGCCTCCTGCGTGACCGGAACCAATCTTGTTCCCCTTCCACCTAGACATCCCTCTCAAAACGACAGAAGAGCAACACCCCTGCGCCCCCTGGATGAGATGTACCCTGAACTTCTCAACAACCACCGTGTCACAGGTATCTGAATGCCAAGGCAGCAATGACCGTGGGCGGCACAGCAGCCAACAACAATCCCAGTGGATGCACAGACGCCCCCTTAAAGTGCACGCGCAAAATCGCAATCCCCGCCGGATTGGGTGCATTCGCCATAATCGTTAACCCACCCCCTGTGACCGCACCGGCAACCAACGCGTACTTGAACTCATCGGAAAGCCCTGCGACCAAAGAACCCAGATACGTCAGCGCTGCATTGTCTGTAAACGCCGTGAGTATTGCCGCACCGAAAAACACTTGATCACTCGTCATGCCGAGCAACACCGGTTGTAACCACCACTGTTGCTGTCCACCCAATATCACCAGTCCTGCCAAGAACAATGCAACCAAAAGCCCCTCACGCAGAATCAAACGATCCTGGTAACCCTGATACGCGTGAGCCACACCCAGAAAGAACAAAAACAACCCGATGAACACCACCGGATAATGGGCAAACCAAACAATGCCAATGAGCAACAAAAGATGGATCACCCGCAAGATAACCGGCACCGCCTCACCTGCAGCATTGTCTTGTGTCTCGGGAAGGTGCCGCAATACGTTGCGCAATAACAACGTTGCCCCCAAAGCGTTGCTAAAGATCGCCAGCACTGCTTTCCACCCGAACGTTTGCAGCATAAAACTGTTGTCCCATTGCCATTTGGCGGCAACCATCAACACCGGCGGTGCCCCGAACGCTGTTAAGGTGCCACCAATAGAAATATTCACCAACAGTACCCCGAGCGTGGCGTACTTCAGATAGGGCGGAATCTTATTCGCAAAGACACCCTGCGAAAGCATCAGTGCAGCAAGCGTCATCGCTGCCGGTTCCGTGATGAACGACCCAAGCAACGGTATGAAGGTCAGCACGGTGAAATAAAACCCCATCCTGCCTGGCAGCGGCACCCACCGCGCCAACAGATGCACCCCAGCCAACACGGTATGCAAAATCGGGCGAGTACCCGCAACAACCATGATCGCAAACACAAACATTGGCTCAGTAAAGTTGCGCGAATCTATATATTGAATCGCTGCCTGCGCCCCATCCGTGACACACATCGCCACAACCAACACCAACGCCCAGAAACCAAACACCACCTCAACTTCACCGAGCAAATGCCACAACCCAGCATGTGTCGGATGGGTATGGCTCAAACGCTCAAAGAACTTCGTCGCAAACGTGTGCAAAATGGCGACGGCGAATAGAAGAGCGCCGATCAATTGAATAGCCGTCAGTGTCATCACTACTCCTTACATTGTCACAGCACATCATCAGCGAACCAAACAATTGCATATTCCGCCATTGGCAACAGTCCTAAGCCATCAAGAAAAAACGATCGTGCGTTGCCGCTCTCAAACAGACAAATCGCTAACGCAACTCTATTACTGCAATCCACCTGCCCAATGAGTTCAATGACGGCGCCTCTCTTTGCAACATTGACTGCAACAACACACAGGGGCCACACCGTTGCATAGAACTGGGCGTAACGTTGCCATGATCAATCCCAACACCGCTGCACGTAAAACAGCATGTGTCATCACTCACCAGCAGCGGTCAATCCAAAGCTTGCCATCAATACAGCGGAATCCAGCACAGCCCACAGTACAGTAGTGGGACAACAACCAGTCACCGCTGTACCAGAGCACATCAGCACCCAAACAGTGTTCCGTCGATGTCTTGCAGCAACACACCATGTTGTTCTAAAGGAACTAAACGAGCGGACGTTCTTAAATACCTGGCTCCAAAACATTACAAAGATTCTGATCACCGCAAGGTGTGAAAACACGCACGGCAATAAACAAACCACCCTTTCCCAGAATTCAAACGGGAAAATCAAGAACTATCAGCGGACCTACTACAGTGATAAACGTGCTGAAAAATAATATGGCATGTATTGAACACAAATCGAACACAGATCAACGAGTATTTTGACCTGGCTCAACGAGATTTCTCGATCCGATACGTTGCAAAGATACGTTGCAAAACCACCCTATGTGACCTTAAATTTCCTGGAAAACATCACGATGACAGTTGGACCTCACCTCCTCACAACTGCGTCTACTTGAAGTATCCTGAGCAGCTCAGGATACTTCCTGCAACGGATAGAAACCAAGCCTAGACAGAGAACAACATAAATCCTGCTTTGATCGACAACCCGCTACGATGCACCACATGCGGCGATACGACCGCGAGGAGATAAGGAGTTAAATGTGAGTTTTATCCGCGAATTTAAAGAATTTGTAATGCGTGGCAACGTCATTGACCTCGCCGTAGCAGTGGTGATTGGTGCAGCATTCGGAAAAATCGTTACCGCACTGGTTGATAAAATTATTTCACCACTCATCGGTGTGATGGTCGGAGGGATCGACTTCTCCAAGCTCTCCCTCACCTTGAAAGCTGCGACAGTGGATACAGCAGGGAAGGAGGTGCCAGCCGTCGTGATTGGCTACGGTGACTTCATCAACACGATCCTACAATTCATCATCATTGCTTTCGCAATTTTCATCATCGTCAAAATGATTAATAAGGTGATTAACAAGCAACCCTTACCACCAGAAACACCTAGCGAAGATGTGCTACTACTACGCGAGATTCGCGATTCGCTGAAAAAATAATTCTGCTGGCATACGAAAAAACATCGCTTCTGCTGCCGTAGTGTCGCAAAGCCACGCAATCCGTAAAACGTATGAATCGCTGTAAAAAATAATGTTCTGTACAGAACACATGCACTCCAGGCACCCTCAGGTACCTGGAGTGCTATTGCGTCTCTTCTGATACCGCCTGCCATAACCGCTATTAACACACGATTGATGCTGTCGGGTACTTGCACAGCCACATCTTCGCGGATTACACCTTTGCCACTGCAACGCAATCGGACACATCAGCACATTACTGATGCCATTGACTGGAAGCATACGGCAGCACAGCGCAAGGCAATCAGCCCGCATTTCATCGTTACTTAGCAGACATCCACTCAATAAGCCAAGTACGAAACACGCTGCACCCAAACCCCATCTATGTATTTAACACTCGCTCACCGGCACCACGGTGAATGTCATGCCCTGAAGATGGCTCTCATCCTGTCAACGCTTGGCAGTCCCACATGCGGACAAGGAGATTCCGGATCAGGATGCGGGAGCGATCACCACGCACGCAGTGACCTGCCCTTGGTTCATTGAGAAAGAGAGCAATCACTTTTGATGTGTTCGCCAATCCAGCAATAACGCCTTAAACAGCGTAAATCGCAATATGCTGACATCGCACCTTGATTGCAATTGCATACCTCATGTGCGACGCACCACGTAGTCGTCACTGAGTGGAACTTTTGCCGCAAAATCAAATGAACGATGTTGCCAACAATACAAAACCACGACATTGATAGACACGCCTACCGATAATGGCGCTTCACCAGACACCCTCCATGATGTAGCGCGCCGATGTCTGACTCTAATACGACTTGATGCAGGCACCTACTGTTCCGGAAAACAGAACCACATCTCAGCCTTGATGCACCTTCACCACAGCCTGGGCCACGTATTCCAATTTGTGCTGACTCAACGCAGCCACACAGATACGTCCACTACTGACCGCATAAATCCCGAACTCGTCGCGTAAACGATCCACCTGGATCTTGCTCAACCCCGAATACGAAAACATGCCTGCTTGACGTTGTATGAAATCAAACTCCGGCGCACCCAGCGCCTTCAATCGAGCAACCAAACCCGCACGCAACCCGTGGATACGTTCACGCATCTGAGTTAACTCCTGCTCCCACAGCGTGCGTAATTCATGACTGTTCAGCACACCCGCGACCAAGTAGGCACCGTGTGCCGGCGGACTGGAATAAATCGTACGGATGATACGCTTTACTTGTGACTGGATTGCTTGGGCTTGCTCAGTATTGGAAGCAACGATCGACAGCCCTCCAACACGCTCGCCATACAACGAGAACGATTTGGAGTACGAGTTGGCAACTACATAGTTACTAATACCTTCTTCGGCAAGCAAACGTATGGCATAAGCATCCGCATCAATGCCCTGATTGAATCCTTGGTAAGCCAGATCGATACATGGCAGCAATTGACGTTCCTGGAACAAGGCAACAAGCTGCTTCCACTGATCCCTGCTGAGATCGGCACCCGTTGGGTTATGACAGCAACCATGAAGTAATACCACGGTCTTTGGTTGCAGCTTCGCCAAGTCCGCCACCATTCCAGTAAAGTCCACCGCGTGGCCGAGCGTATCGAAATAGGTATAGTCCTCAATCTTGAAGCCAGCAGCGGTGAACAAAGCACGGTGGTTCTCCCAGCTTGGACGGCTAATGGCCACAGTGGCATGCGGTAGCACCTGCTTCAGTACCTCAGCAGCCACCCGCAATGCACCAGAACCTCCAACAGTCTGTGAAGTCGCCACACGGCCAGCCGTCAACAAGAGGGAGTCAACTCCAAACAACAATTGTTGTGTGGCTTTGATATAGGCTGGCAAACCATCAATCGGCAGATAACCGCGCGGTTTCGGATGCTTCGCAAGTTGCTCTTCAACCTGCTGGACAGCCCGCAACAGCGGGATACAACCGCTCTCGTCACAATAAATACCAATACCCAAATTGACCTTGTTGGTACGCGTATCGGCGTTATAAGCATCGTTGAGGCTCAGAATGGGATCACCCGGAACCAATTCCACATCTGTAAATAAGGGCACGGTGGGTACTCACTGAAAACGAAGGAGAAAATACTTAGGCCCCCGCACAGTTACGCAGTACGCCCAAACGGTTGCATCGTAACAAGGCAGCAAGGCTAATTTCTATCTAACAAACATCACCCAAGGCCCGCCCAGCCTCAAGTTTGAATTCTTTAACAGGCATAAAAATACATAAAAACCGCATCAATACTGTGGCTTGCCCTTGGTCACACGCCAAAGTAGACAGTACCCACATAAATCATTTGGAGACGCTCAATTTGCCCACGACACTACTCAGCATGAATACTCGGATCTTCCCACTCACGACGCAAGAGACATTCTAAAAAACTGAGATCCTCCAAGAATGCAGTGACTCCTGTTAAATCGGCACATAATATTTAACTGCAATCGCTCATTCCACGATACATTGGCACCACTGACATCACCTTATTGGCAAGTAGAATCAATGCACGCAGTCACGGAACATCATCGACAGCTGACGACACAGATCATTTTCGACCCGAAGTAAAAACATAATGTAATCACACGGCCACTGCACTAGCATCATTCTTAAATAGCATGATCTGGAGTACGGGGGTTCAAAATGTTTTTAAAGTTCCGTAATCAGGTGGTTATCAATTGATGATTCTGCTGATTATTGCTGCGCATAGACACCAGCATTCGAATACTAGTTTTTTGCATAGTGATGACTGAATCGATCGAATTTTTATTCAATGCTGCGAGTAATACATTCCGTCATTGAATGGTGACTTCCAGTGATTGTGGAGCACCTGTTTTCGGATCAACAAAAATGATTTTTCAGATGTAATGATTTCATTTTCGATCAGAATCGAAAGCAGTAACACTCACAACGTGATGCTACAACAGGAATATCTAAAGCAATAAAAAATGCTGTTCAATCACACTGATCACGTATTTATTTATTGCTACACTCGGCCACATTTTTAAATAGACGCAACAGGAAAGCATACGGATGCAGCACCATAGCCACCGATTCAAAATACCCTTCTAAATGCAGTTGAACGTTAATAACGACAATTGACAGATAGCCTGGTTCCACACCAACAGCAACCGGGCACGATCGGTTTTATGATGCAGAGAAACATTTCACATTGGATCGACCATGATGAATCACACGCCGTTATTACTGGGGATCCGCGAGCGGTTGATCTTCGCACTAGACGTACCCAGTCGAACGCAAGCATTGGAATGGATCGACCAATTGGGTGATGCCATCTCCTTCTATAAGATCGGCATGGAATTGTTGGCTTCCGGCGAATATTTCCAGGTACTCGACGACTTGGCTTCGCGTGGCAAACGTGTCTTCGTCGACCTAAAATTCTTCGACATCCCCGCTACAGTCGCAGGAGTCATCCGTCGTCTTTCGCAGTGGCCCATCAGCTATTGCACAATCCATGGCTGGCACGCGCCCATGATGCAAGCGGCGACCGAAGCCAATACGAGCAACATGCATTTACTGGCAGTTACCGTGCTGACATCGATGACACGTGAAGATTTAGCGAAGATGGGTATCAACCGCGAACCCGTTGATGTCGTGGTTGAACGTGCATTAGCCGCCCACATGGCGGGGATGAGCGGTGTGATTGCTTCTGGACAGGAAGCAGCAGCAATCCGCCACGCCATCGGCTCTGGTTTCTCAATCGTTTGCCCAGGCATTCGCACAAACCATGTGCCTCACAATGACCAACAACGCACGATAGGCATCAAGGCTGCTTTTGCCAACGGTGCAGATGCGATTGTGGTGGGACGCCCAATCCGAATGGCGCAGGATCCGCAAGCGGCAGCAGAGGCTATGCAAACAGAAATCATGACGGCACTCACTGAGCCATCAACATAAAATCTGACGCCATGTCCTACGCAAACGTGTTGCCATACAGGCCTACGGTCTTAAAGAAGCAACACGTTCACCACATGATGTTAGCAATCGCTTTTGTTCAATCACAGCACTGCACAACCGTGTACATACCTACTGCGTACTAAACTTCAATCCGCGCTTTGATGCCAATCTTCGGGGAAATCACATTGGTTGATGATGAAAGCCGTTGATTAGAACAACGAACCCGCGCCTCTTACTTCTAGATGGATTGCTATTGCGGGGGAGGATGCGATCCTCATTGTCCGAGGACGTTTCTTCGGTAGCGAGATCGCGATTTTGGATGGCACTGGAACCAGCACACCGTGTGCTTCTTGGTTATCCCCGGTGCGCGCTCCCGCGCTTCCTCAATGCTGGATGTATACAGCCCAAGCACTCCAAACATCAGATCACCTCACCAACAACCGTCAACACGCGGGGTGCGCTCCCCAGTGTTTGAAAGTGTGAGCCTGCCACAGTGATCCCCAGCCTGTGCTCCCAGGGGATCTGCTGTCAGCATGAACGTGCTTGCCTGCGCAGTTACAGTGAAACGGTAAAAGTTATCAAGATTGGCGCTGGGATCGCATGTTGGCGCGGATGTTTCCACCCCAAGGTACGTCATATGGGTTGTGTAATAACGCTCTATAAATTGTGCTTGTTGTTGTAAGCAGGCTTGAGCCGCTGAGCGACGGGTTCTGAGAATGCTCCCTTGGTAGCTGGTCATAGCAACCGCTGCCAAGATAGCCACGATCACCACCACAATCATCACTTCTATCAAAGTGAAGCCGTTTTGTTTTTTGTTTTTAATCATGGAAGTTACATCATTCACGAACATCGTTACTCAGTCCTCAAGATTTCACGCCATGACACACGGTTTATATTAAGGCCTCCGCTGGAGGGCGTCTTCAACGACGTAACCGTACC
Source organism: Xylella fastidiosa (assembly GCF_011801475.1). Classification (NCBI taxonomy): domain Bacteria; kingdom Pseudomonadati; phylum Pseudomonadota; class Gammaproteobacteria; order Lysobacterales; family Lysobacteraceae; genus Xylella; species Xylella fastidiosa. Next base: position 29,813 of record NZ_CP044352.1, on the reverse strand, counting down.
GTCATCCGCTCCTATTTGCATGATATTGCCGGTAAATACCGGGCTATTCGGCGCACTGCTCACACCCACACCAGACACTGGATTACCATTCAACGCACCACCACTGCCACCACCAGTGTTGAGATCAAAAAACCATTGACCCAACCGGCCACCAGTGAATGGGTTGATCGCCATGACAAACCCACTGCCGCTGAGCTTGCAAATGTCGCTGTTATCCGGAATACGAGTGGTCCCGATCAACGCCGCTCCACGGAACATGTTGGACACAATCATCCGTTCTCCCTGCTTACCGGATTTCGGCGAAATCAGATCCATATACCAGCCATCAGTACCTATATTCTTAGGATCAGAAACCGTACGCACGGCATACCCATTAACTACACCCTCATCAACAATCTGTACCTGGCTCAGCCTAGTACGCCCAGGAATCGTCGTTCCCTGGTCAATCAGGCCATACCAGCTCTGTACCTCCTTGTTATCCATATCATGCGAAGACAACGCACGCCCTGTCCCAAAGAAAATCCACATCCGCCCCGTGGAGCGCTCAATGGCCCCCAGCGGAGTTGCGCTGATCGGCTGCGCCTTCCCTTGATACGTGGCAGTGAACAGCGGGGCCACCTTCCAAGCGTTATCGCTAAAAGTAAAGCGCCACAACGTGCCCAGCAGGTCCCCGGCATACACGCGATCCGTAATGCCGTTGCTCTGGCTGGACCAGGGAAATACACCAGACAGTCCATTGTTTGAGGTCTTGCTAACGGGCACTTGGGCTGCATGACCGGTCAACAGATTCATCACGATCAGTTGCGCGTTATCCGCAGTGCTGTTGGGACCATTGCCAAGCAATACCGACCAGGTGCCATCGGAGGTCTGCGCAATCATCGGTTTGCTCAAGGTATTCCCCAAGCCGCCAATATCCGCGGACGTTTTGTCCCACAGCAAACGAATATTGGAAGGGTCGGTCACATCCAAGGCAAACAGACCTTTGCCGCCTCGACCCAACGTCCCCACCAGCACCGAACGCCACCCCAACTTGGTATCGTAAATATCAGCGGCGGTCAGTTCACCATCCACGTAGTACTGGTGTCCGTAGTTCTGATCGGTGTACTCCAGCAATTTGGGCATGGCCGCACGAGGCACAAATGCAAATATTTCTTTACCGGTATTGGCATCAAAGGCATGCAACATGCCGTCATTGGCACCCACGTAAACCACCGGCACCCGGTTGGCCTGCTGGGCGGCGAACGCGGCATAGGCGCTGGCCCCAGTGAAGTTCGCAGTTGTGTACAGCCGTCCATTGGGGGCACCAACATAGAGCGGTTGGGAGTTGACAATATCTCCCATGATGCCGCTGCGGATGCGGAGTTTGCCGGGCACATTGCCTTCCTGGCTGCGATCACCACGCAGGTAATTAATCTGCTGCGCACTCGCCGATGCCAGCGCGGTTTGGCCTAGATTTTTTTTGGTGAAGTCTTGCAGTGTGGTGGCATTGGCAAACTTGATAACACGCTGTTCCCATGCCGGGAAGTTGGCGTTCCAAAATGGGGTGAGCGCGCCGGTCACTTTATCTACGTGATAGGCGATCAGATCACCACGCCAGGTGCCACTGAAAAATTGTGCCTGGTAGGTAACCGCACCAGTTTCAAGTCTAGCGCTGTTGCTAGACAGTCCCGTCCCTGCCCCCTTGATCTCGGCAACGATGCGCGAGAAAGCATGCTTGAGGCTGGCTACCATCTTTTCCGCGTCGGCGGCAACGTAGAAATTGTCCGCCCGCTTGGCATTGGCCTTAAGATCGTTATTGACGTACTCGCCGTTGGTCCACCAAGTCGCCTCAGACAGGGGGTTAACTGTCTTATCCGGATCGTAACCGGCAGGCACTTGAAATCCGCCATATTTCGCGGCCAACCAGTATTGGTTGGTTGATATTGGAATTTTGTAATCTCCCGCTTCCACCACATCCACCCAATGTGTTGTGAGCAGCTGATCCCCTTCAAGATCAGGACGCATGTCCTTGGTATGGGCATCGTAGGCCAGAGCGGCAATGTAGGCTGAGTTGTATCTGTGAAAATTGAATTTAGGTGCCACAGCCGAGGTCATGGCATCCTGCTGTCTCATGCCTTCCATCCGGAAGATCTGCGCCATGCGCTTGACCACGTCAATGCTTCTGTCATTTCTGACCGTTTGGGGTTTGGAAGGCTCTTCCATTGTGTTGGTATTCCCAGGCAGATTCTTATCCTGATTGGTGTGGGTATCTCCAATACCCAACACAACATTGCTCTGGCAGGCATAACGAATCGGGTCATCCCAATCGGTAATCACCGGAAACGCATCGGCCTGCTGGTACTTTTCATTCACAGAACCCGTCAATACCGAATATTCCGGGACATTGCCCAGGCGTTTAAAATAACGGTATGCCGTGTAGTAAAGCTCACTGACAGGATCGTAAATCTTTGAAATCCTACCCGTGTCCATTTGACCGGACTTGTTCAAATAGTTGATGACGCCGGAATTAGCAATGGTACGGCCCACACGCCGGGTGGTCGCCGCAGCATCCTCAGGATCAGGGTTGTCATAGAGAATGCCGGTTTGCGGATCCCATTCGGCATGGGAATTAGTTTTCTTCCCTTGCTCCGGATAGTGGGTTTGGGGTCCAACAAACTTCTGGCGGGCACGCAGGACACCACCATCAATCAAGTAGCTGTGGTCATTTTTATAGCCAAAGACGCTGTACCGAATGCGCTTGGAATATTCCTGGATCAGCCCCTCGGGTTTGTAGGAGCCTCTGGGATAGGCGACACAATTAGACTCCAGGCCCGCAGATGGATCACACACTTTGACTCGGACGCTCACTTCATAAACGCCTCTATCATTTCTGTTTAATGGATGCCTGGAAGAATCGTAAGGTTGGCCCTCTGTGTTTAAAGGATCTGTCCATAAACTGGAAAACTGAGTAAACCGCATTCTGTTGCCGAGACCATCAATACGGATACGGAAGTTGTTCCACTGCGTAGGCACTAAAGTAGCCAGCACATTGCGGCCTGCGACATTACGACGCGGGAAATTTTCCTGAGAATCACGATCCATCACTGCTTTTTCCAAGATGGTCTCGCTGACGGTGTCGCGCACACGATAGCCACCAGTCAATGCGGAGCGAAATGGATCAATCGTCTGGGTGGCGGCCCAATTCAGAAAATTCCCAGCCCACACCCCGCCTGTAGTATTGCAACCGTAATTGGCTTGAGGCCTTGGAGAAGCAACGGGATAGAAGTAACGATCCAGCTCCCGAGAGCTGTAGTGGTATTTGTAGCACTTGTTGGAATCGAAGTAGCCGACATACCTCACCCCTGGGGTGTAGGTGTCGGCCAGATTAGCCACGCTGATCAAAGTGGGAAATTCGACAGACGCAAGAATGGCAAGGTTACCAGGCACATCCTTTCCGCCATGCAATGGGGACGAAGAGATATCCACACTCGCATGTACCACACCGCTGATACCTACGAGCGTGCCGATCAATATCGCAGCCGCTCGATTCAAGGCCGGATTAAACACTGTTTTTTTCATTTCGATATCTTGAAGAAATCCAATTAATTAATGATGACAGCCGTTTGCAGGACAACGAACGCGCGCTCATCATTGCTAGACGGATCGCTGCTTCGGGCAATGATGCGGTAATACTTTTCCGCAGAGATTTCCTCGGCAGCGCCATATTGACTTTGGCTAGCGCTGGAACCTGCACCCAATGGCTCTTGGTTGACGCCGGCGCGTTCTCCTAGGTATTGGATGTAATACTGTCCAATCTTGCGGGTAACTGCTTGGCTGCCAGTAGCATTGACCCAACAATTTTCGGCGCCGCTGCTACACCCAGATGATAGATTTCCAGTATAAGTATTCTCCGGAATCGCCGGACATTGGCTTCCCGCTGCCGTACAATTGAACCCGGCCACTTTTCCTTTAGCATTCTCTATTGATGAACTCCTCAGCATCGCGAAGCGCTGCTTCTGCAGCTTGAAAACTCAAACTGCGATCACGGAGGTTAGCGCTCATACGTTCTTGAAGTAACGTCGTGCGCAGAACAGCTAAACCAATCAACGTCATTACCAGCAGCAGCAGTAGTATGACAATTAAAGAGATGCCACGCTGTCTGTACGGCCCGAGGTGAGTCATCCTCATAAATTTCTGTTCCGTAAGCTGGTGACGGAGGTGAGGGTGCGTGACACGACGTTGTTATCAACACCCACTCTGTCGGTCGTCTGGATCGTCAAGGCAACTCTAACCGCAATGACATTTTTCCATTCCGATACTTGAGCGGCGCTGACATAACTTGTAGCACCTCTTAATAAGTATGTAATTTGCATCGCGCTGATAGATTCCGCGACTTCGCCCAATGCAATCGCACCATTAGGACCGCGAATCTCCTGAAAAAGGGAGGTTCCGCCACGCTCATTCGTTCTGACATACCACTGCACTGCACGCAATTCGGTGATGATCGAATTGGCTTGGTGCTGATAATTGGGTGGATTCGCATTGCACACTGATGGCAAACGACCAAAGTGAGTGCAGGAATTCAATGCACCATTGCCATAACTGACAGTGGTTCCAGCAACGTTACTGGCCTGGAATATTGAAAGCTGCTGAGGATCGCACACCATCATGATCCCGTTGGTATGCAAGTCGGCGGCTTGCGTATAAAGGGTCATTGTATTGTTTACCGGATCGTGACTTTTAACTGTACCTCCGCTGGTCCCGGCAGACAGAATGCGGATTGCGTCTGTTCCTCTGACGCCTTGAGTCAGGGTACCACCATCAAAACCGATGAGAGGTACATTCCAATTACGCGACCATTCTGTGGCGGAATCTCTGAGTACATTAACAACGGGTAGGGTGTTGTCGCAGGCATTACCACCGGCCTCGCGTAGATCACGTGCCATGAGTTCAAACGCCACACGCGCCGACTCCTGGAGGCGGCTCATATTCTCCGTCGTCGTATAAAGCCGACGACTGGATATAAACATTGAAATGGCAGCGAGGACGACCAGCAGGCCAAGAACCAATGTGATCATCAATTCAATTAGATTGAAACCACGCTGGAGGCGTTGCAGGGCAAACCGACGGTTCACAGTTTACTCCTCACTTCAAAAATTTGAGTCTGCGTGGAAGAGACAAGCTGACCGGCTGGGGACCTTTTATCACTCGCACGAGTCTCGTCCCATTGCACCTGGATCGTGCATGTATTGGCGGCATCACAAGAGATCGAACCACAGGTTCTTTCAGAATTACCGAGCGCCGCCTTAAGGTTGCTTATCCAATCACGACGATCAACATCGACCAGGCTGTTCGCTTGCGGCGCAGTACAAACCATTCCATTGGTGTTGTAACTGCCTTTGATCGCTTCGCTGCGATTGGCGCGCATTGCTTCAAGAATCGCGTACGACTGAATCACTGCATGGCTACGCTGCAGAGCACTATCATTGTTGCGTAACGCCATGACTTGCATTGCCGCAACGCCTAGCATGCCAACGGCGAGAATAAATACCGAAATCAGCACTTCGATCAAACTAACGCCGGCAACGGCTTTTTTGCTTGCGATGGACATAACAGTGTTTTATTCGTCGTTAGGCTGAGAACATGGGGCTGTAGCTCCGGGAGAGACGCGGATCCGGCTGCCGCCATTGATGCTGACAAAACGAAGGTTGTTAGCCATCCGTGTGTTGGGCATACATAGCGACAATTGCGCCGTCAGCAATGCGCCGCTAACGTCACGCGCCAGCCCATCCGGTCTGAAAACAATTTGGTCGCTTAAACTGGTGATTCTCGGGCTGCCTTGCACAGTAACGTTGGGTATCGCATCGTTTACCCTGATGATGTTATTCCTTCCCTTGGCCACGGTGACCCAGCGTTGCCAAGGCCCCCCAGTACGACAAGTTCTGCCGTCGTCACTGCGACACACAGTAACGGGAGAACCGAGGCGGATTGCTTCTGTCCTGGCAAGTTGCAAAGAAGCAACTAACTCGTTGGCACTGCTGGTCAAGCGCTCACCATTAATCAGATTCATAAAGCTGGGATAAGCAAGGCCCGCAAGAATTGCCAGGATGGCAATTGTCACCATTAATTCCACCGTGCTGAAACCATACGAAGGCGCATGTGGGGTCAACTTCCATTGGCTCATATTTAGATACATATGCCACGAAAAAATTGGATTTATATCACAATTATTTCACAATGCAGATCAATTGAATTTTATGCGTAATTGCAACTATTGATAAAAACGTGTTTACACAGCACTCCAAAAACCAATATGCAGTGTCAAATGATGCCGCAACCGCCCGTGGATACCGTCCACGGCAAGGGCTTGAACGAGTGCTGGTGGTTCACTTCCATTAAATCCAGACCGCCTAGCTTTCCTTTGAGACCTCCTTCGTTCCGCTTCCATCATTGATGACTCGGCAATGTAGGAACTATCTTCACGTATTCGCGTTATACGCATGTCAATAGAATCTGATGAGCAATACCTCATCGACATTTCAGGTCAGCACTGCATGGGCTGCTGCGCAGTCTGACTGCTGTTGTATAGAGATCTGATCTTGGGCGAGTTGCAGCATTAATTGCTGCTCAAACAATAAACCCGTTACCTCAATACATTTACTCTGATCGCTATCAGAGTAAATATTTCCATGAAAAATAGAGTCGCTCTTACGGACATTCGACCACATCGGGTCATCAACACCTTTGATTTACCGATGGAAAACAACTAATAAAAGGCTTTGCCTCTTCTATTCGACCTTTTTGCAAGGTCCCTTCCATCATGATATCGACGTTTTACCCATTCAAAACATGAACATCCAGGAGATATAGGGACAGCTGTATGGAACGCATCACACCGTATTCGTGTGACTTATAGGACAATCGTAACCGCCATAGATCTACTACCTTCCATTGCTGCACAAACTTTACTCATATCGTTCTCACACCAAACAATAGGTGCTCTTCATACACATATTGTTGCATCTGGATACTGATGCTGATGGCCTGAGTAATACGCACCAAGCGATTGTCATTTGAACTCAAATTCTCTTGGTATCCTTGCTACCTAGAAATAGAGTTACGAATGAAACAGTGGTAGATGTTGTATGAGCGTGCTATTAATGAATCCATGCGCTTTAATTGCAACGTTTTTTATTTTTGGTACTACGCTTCTTCAATACCATTGGCGAAGCAAGGGCTGCGTACTCTCTGAAGGAAACTTCACCCGCATCCTCGAAAGCCGCCAATGTGTTTGGCGGCTTTTTTATTGTCTCCTCCGCTTGGTCTATGTCTAAATGTTCTGAGATTACATCCCATGCCACCATTTACCGACGACCTCCGTATCCGAAAAATTGAACCACTGACACCTCCTAACAAGCTCCTCTTACAACTACCATGCGATGAGCAGGCATCGCTGACTGTTGCGACCTCACGCAACGCACTGCACGATATCCTGCACGGCCACAATGACCGTTTAGCCGTCGTGATAGGCCCATGCTCAATCCATGATCCAATTGCAGCCATTGATTACTCGCAACGTCTACGCCCATTGCGTGAGATGTACAAGGATGCACTAGAAATCGTGATGCGAGTTTACTTTCAGAAACCGCGCACCACTATTGGTTGGAAAGGATTGGTCAACGATCCGGATCTTGATGGCAGCTTCCAGATCAATAAGGGCTTGCATATCGCGCGCAACCTGCTGCGCGATATCAATCATCTCGGCTTACCCGCTGGTGTGGAATTTCTAGACACGATTTCGCCGCAATATCTGGCTGACTTAGTCGCCTGGGGTGCCATTGGTGCTCGCACCACTGAAAGCCAAATACACCGTGAAATGGCTTCAGGTTTATCGTGCCCGATTGGCTTTAAAAACAGTACCAGTGGTGATGTGAAGATTGCTGCTGACGCGATTAAAGCAGCTTCGCATCCGCACCATTTCCTTTCAGTGACAAAGACAGGTGTTGCCGCAGTCGTCGCCACCCAGGGTAACCCCGATTGTCACGTGATTCTGCGTGGAGGCAAGGTCCCGAATTACGACGCAATCAATGTCGAAGCTGCCAGCCAAACATTGCTTAAATCCAAGCTACCGGTGCGACTGATGATTGATGCGAGCCATGCCAATAGCGGCAAAAATCCAAACAATCAACCTAAGGTGATCGAGAACATCGTAGAACAGCTTAAAGCCGGTGAACGCCGCATCATCGGTGTCATGATTGAAAGCCACATTGTTGGTGGCCGGCAAGAATTAGTCCTTGGAAACACACTTAACTATGGACAGAGCATTACCGATGCTTGCATCGACTGGGATACCTCGGTTGCAATGTTAGAACAGCTCGCTCAGGCCGTACGCGTCAGACAGACTCTACCAACGACCACTACAGCTAACAAAACATCAAAAACCCAATAACAGCGCGTATCACGCGCATTTTTTCCAGCTTTCTTAAACTAACTTCTCTGTCATCGACACCTAAAAATCAAACATTTATATGTCCCAGCATCCAGCCACATCAGCACCGTGTGTCATTAACCTTAGAACATCCAGATTGTTCCAATCTATGCATTCCGATGCGAGCAAATGATGTTATGCCGCCCACTCATTGGTGGCTTACTGCAATAGATGTTCTTAAAAGATGCCTATACCCGGTAGATCCAAAAAATGAGATTGAAGATGCTTTTCATGTATAGAAACATATGGCCCAGATGGGCTCCTGAGTAAGGAGGAAGAAAAGATATTAGGAAATGACTTCAACACCTAGCTCTGAAAACCATCGTAAAGAAATCCAATATCCCAAGACTATGCTAAGGTTCTGTAACATCATTTTTTCTTATTTAGCTCATATCAGATGCAGCAATGTTTGCACTTCCCTAACAAAATAATGCCGTAAATTCATATCCTATAAGTCTTAAACAAAAAGAATAATAAAAAAACAGATAGCGGCCAACATGCGTAATCACCAGTACACCGAATAGCTCAATCAATAGATGACTCAATGACATACCATCATGATAAGTACAACACACCTTAGCGACACTTTCATGACGTATGAGACCAGGGCAATAGGACCCCTGGATAACCACATGAACCACCACACTAGAATACCTGCCGAAAATAGAAAAAACTGTCACGCCATTGGTTAAAATAGGCAGCGAAGTAGAGTTCATCCGGGGCGATCCCCATGCTCCCTAAAAAATTAAGGGCCTATAGCTCAATTGGTTAGAGCAGCGGACTCATAATCCGTTGGTTGCAGGTTCAAGTCCTGCTGGGCCCACCAAACACTTAAATGATGATCGTTTCATGCAACAAACACGCTGTATAACTACTATCACTAGACCCGATCATCATCAGTGAACGCCTTTTTAGCACTGAAAAACCGTTATCTATAACTCGCGCTTCCAACACCTTCTGACTGACACTGGATACTTCAAACCAAGCGCATCGCACTCAACAGAAGAAGTCAACGCCGTGCCATTTTGAAACCTCACTGTTGCCTCAGATTAACCGGCTTATTTTGAATGCTCATTGCCTGGAACTGAGACCTGGACACAAGACACGGAACGACGGAATGATCTGATTACAGCGCCACTCTTCAATACCGGACGCGTTTTACGGCAAGCTTGGCAAAGACACACACCACAACTACACAATGGCAACCCAAAGTGACGAGGCATGTCACACTCGACAGCACATAGATCAAACGGTGTCTTGCACACCTTATTGATCTCCTATAGCTGGAACACTTCTTAGAAGTACCAACCGTCTTTCGGACGCCAGTATTTTTTACTCTAAGAACCAAATACCTAACCCATAGGTATAACATCCCTTTACCAAGAACAGCGCGCGGTTCAAGACCAGCGATGAATGTCTTACTCAAGCCATATACATCAACCTGGTAATGCCAACAGAACGCTCATTAAAACTGATTGGATCATCTGAACACCACCTACAAAACGAGACAGATGCTAGAAGGGAGCACAGCGATATGCCAAGCAACTTCTGACTGATATTTGCATACAAATTTTGCTATTGCTATCAGACAGCGTCACTCAACTTGACACTTTGCTCAAGCAAAAGGCCTACAACCTCAACAAGATAAAAACGTAGCGTGGATGAATAACAACTCTCTTTAAGCACCACGACGTGCTCCTAACCTAGCTTCACGCAGAGACACGAGCACAGCACAGCACAGCACAGCACATAGGTTGACCCACTTGAACAATCTCAATAAAGCACCGAATTAGCGAAAAATCTCCGCCACCCACACCCTGCAACGCGAGCAGAGCGGTAACGATGCCGATCAACGGGAATACGCACCTGTGATCGCAGCGTTGCCGTTGCCGTTGCCGTTGCCGTTGCCGTTGCCGTTGCCGTTGCCGTTGCCGTTGCCGTTGCCGTTGCCCAACAATGTATCGACTGCCTTGAAGAGAGACAATGACACACACATCATGTGATCGCTGGTGACATACCCTTTTTGATCGACAAACAGCAGTTGTGGCACCACACCCCGTAACCCATCGGAAACGACACGACATGATGGGACGATGACACTAGCACTGAAAAGCGCACCCTATTGCTCGGCGGGGGCATTCCGAAACAAACACACCATCCCAGCCTGCCCGCTAGACGTGTTCTGCACCACCGCGAGGAAGTGTCGCTTTTTCTGAGAGCTGTTTTCTGATAGCTGCGATCAACGCTGCATCTCTGAAAGTGTGCCGCTAAGGCGGCGTCGCGCTGCGCGCGCGCGGTGAGTCGTCATGGCAATCCTCGTTCTGGGGAATCTTTTCCATCATTGTCTGCTGCATCGTCAACGCGGTCAGATCGCTCATACCACGCTGCTGCATGACTTCGAGCGCTGAGTGATTGCCGTTGCACTGAATCAATAATTGGATCAGCAGAAAGCAGCGCAACAATAGCCGCTTCATTGACTAAAAGACGATGACCTCAATGAAGCGGTAGTGCCAATCGCGCAAAACGGTGGGCGAGGAGTATTACTACATCCTAGCGTCTCACCGCACGATAAGACGCACTCAGACCACACATAGAATTCAGACAACAACAGATCACGTTAAAACTGCACCTTGGATGCATACCGCCATGTTATGGATTGATTGGCGTAGCTGATAAGCATTGTGAAATTCTTTGCTTATCGAGAAAAAGGATTGGGCAATGTTGCGCTCACATTCCAATGATCAGCGACACACCTCCACGTTTCGTTGCTCTTTCGGTTTTAAATATCCGACCAAGAATCGCTGCAATCTCCTAGGCCATAGGATTAAGTATGGATCAAGACGTGTCATAGGCATCCCACTACACGCGCAACAACGCAGGCGATACACCAGCCTTTACCCCAAGTATTTAAACGGGCGGCATAACATAATCAGCAATATGTATCCTGGCTTCTTCATCACGTGTATCTGTGAAGACAAAATGATGACGATCTCAAGATCTTTGCAATCAGATCGACCATGTTCTATCTGATTGCAGGCAGCCACTGTATGGGCAGAGGGCAACGACTATTCCACCGGATCATGTTGCATAGAAAGATGGTCGGTGGAATGACTGCAACCGCCATCTTGTTTCATCGGAGCCACGTTGTGCTGATTGAAGCGGTGCACCTGCAATAACATCGCAGAACGGAACACAGGAAGGATCGTTCAATCAGCAGGGAAATAAGTACGAGCGATTCCATGTGCCATCATCAGCCTTAAGGTGATACTTCCACTAATATTGGAAACTCAACCCGTAGTGTTGCCTGCCTGCTCTGGGAAGCAGTGAGCCTTCTTTATGAGAGTCCGCGCAACATCCTCAGCGAGGTACACCAGATTTAGGATTCACCAGAAGCGCATCCAAGGGTTAGCTAGGCAATGGATGATGAGGCTAGTCACGATGCTGTATCAGCAGAGGAGGACGCTAGGATCACGATCATTCTCAGCGGACTGGACAGAGTCCAGACATCATTCGCAAATGCGACTTTCCTCCAGCCAGTCACGCGGCAATAGATAGTCAGCCAAACGCGCCTCGGCACTGCCTGGTAAAGGGTGGTAACCATATTCCCAGCGCACCAACGGCGGCAGACTGATCAAAATGCTTTCAGCACGCCCGCCACTCTGCAAGCCGAATAATGTGCCGCGATCAAATAACAAATTGAACTCTACGTAGCGACCACGTCGATACAGCTGAAACGCACGCTCACGATCACCGTAGGGCGTGTCATGACGACGCGTCACAATCGGGAAATAAGCGTCGAGGAAGCCATCTCCCACCGCACGCTGGTAATCAAAGTCGCGCTCAAAATCCTTATCAAGGTCATCAAAGAATAAGCCGCCAACACCGCGTGTTTCATTCCGGTGACGCAGTACAAAGTATTCGTCACACCACCGTTTATGCGCTGCATAACGTTCGTCGCCAAATGGGGCGCATAGGTCACGAGCAACTGTGTGCCAGTGCACGACATCTTCATCAAAGGGATAAAACGGGGTGAGGTCAAAACCACCGCCAAACCAAGCAGCAACTTGTTTGCCCTCACGCTCAGCACGAAAATAGCGCACATTGAGATGCGTGGTAGGGACGAAAGGATTTTTGGGATGGAATACCAGTGACACGCCACAGGCACGCCAATTGGCACCAGCCAGTTCAGGACGGCGCACGCTGGCCGATGGTGGTAAATGTGTACCGCAGACATCGGAGAAGCCAATAGCTGCCTGTTCAAAGACGGCACCATCACGCAAGAGACGGGTACGTCCCCCCCCCCTTCCGTACGCTGCCAGTGGTCTTGGTGAAAATGCGATTGACCATCGATGGTCTCGACCACATTGCAAATACGATCTTGTAGGGCAGTCAGGTAATCGCGGACGCGGTCGAAATGGCTCATAGCAATCTGAAGTGAAAGAAAAGAAAAGGTCGCACCAGACACACAACACAGCGGATGTACCGAAGTTTGGAGGGTCATTATGCGGTCACACCCGTCATTTCGCCCATGCTGCAAGCGATCAATATCGCTACACATGGATGACATCGCAGTACAGCGGCGGCGCTGTTTTAGTGAACAGCTCAATTGCACCGAAGCCGTGGCTGTACTGGTATCGGCTTAGGCTACAGACTCAATGGAACTGAGCGCGTATCTCCGGTGCCCGAAAGCGCCAAATCATCCAGCCATTCAATACTGCTACGGCGATTGCGACAACGACACCGAAGCCAAGGAACGTCCACCGGGCTTGATGCAGCAGTGTGGTGGTTTCTAGTGCGACGATCATCTCCGGTGTTAGCAAGGTCATCACGGTATCGAATAGAACTCCCATCAAAGGTAAAACAGAGAAGTTAACAAGGGTCACGATCAGCAGCAGCGCCATGATTCCACGTCGCGCCCATTCACGCTGATACAGCAGTCCGCAACCGACGCAGATAAACAGTAATGACAGCGCCCCATTGGCCAAGGAAAGTTCCAGGGTATCCCTCAACACCCAAGAAAACCGGGGCGGAATAGGAACACCCAATAGGCCCTGCAACGTTCCACGCTCTTGGTCAGGAAACAATTCGAGGCGAACGATCGACAGCAGACTCGTCAACACGCTCAATGCACCTAAACAAAGGGAAATGGAAGCGATGACTTTCACGAAGGTACGAGCGGAAGAAGGGATAGACATGAGAGCGCTCCAACAATAACCCGCAGCGGAATTAAAACATCTGACGGATTAGGTTCATTGTTTCAACTGTGTTTCGAACAATTTAAGGATGCGCTTGTATTCGTCCACCCATGCATCAGGGTGGGTGAAACTGTGGCGCTCCAGCGGATATGGGACGATCTCCCAGTTATCTTTTCGCAACTCAATCAGTTTTTGCACCATATCAACGGAATCTTTGAAAAAGACGTTGTCATCTATCATGCCGTGCAGGATAAGCAAATGACCCTGCAATGCCTCAGCGTAGTTGATCGCTGAGGAGCGCTGATACGCATCTGGATCCAACTCCGGAGTGTTGAGAATATTGGAGGTGTATTCGTGGTTGTATTGCATCCAATCACCCACCGGACGCAATGCCGCTCCAGCCTTGAATGTGCCCGGAGCACGAAACATGGCCATATAGGTCATAAAGCCACCGTAAGATCCGCCATATATACCGACGCGACGCTGGTCGCCCTGCTTATGGGCAATCAGCCAATATAAGCCGTCCAGATAGTCTTCCAATTCTGGATGGCCCATGTTGCGGTAAATCGCGGTGCGCCAATCACGGCCGTGACCAGCTGAGGCACGGTAATCCAGATCAAGCACGATGTAGCCTTTCTGCACAAGCAGGGTATGGAACATTTGCTCACGGAAGTAAGAGGTATAACGTGCGGAAACATTCTGCAGATAACCAGCGCCATGGACGAACATCACTATCGGATAGCGCTTTTCTGGCTGCAACGATGCTGGGCCGTAGTATTTGCCCCAGATGACACCAGCACCGTGTTTAGAAGGTATTTGGAGGTACTCCGGTTGGATCCACTGTTTTGCTTTGAAGGTGCTAGTACGTGTATCGGTAAGCACACGCGCTTGACCGCCGTTGGTTGATATGACTGCTAACTGCGGCGGTAAATAAGAGCCGGAATAAAGCACCAGTATCTGACGTCCATCAGGTGAGAGATCGAAGTCCTCCACTCCCTGCAATGCGGTCAGGGTGTCGAAGTAGCCGCTATCCAAATCGAGTTTGCACACTTCGTAACCACCTGGCCATGTTGGATTACATACAAAGTAGACGCTGCTTCCGTCGGCGCTGAGCCGTGGGGCGGACACCTCCCAATGACCAAAGGTGCGCTGTTTTGGGGTACCTGTTTCTTCAATCGTATAAAGGTGGGAGTAACCGGATTCCTCCGACAGCAACCATAAGGTGCGGTTATCTGGTAACCAGCCGAAGTCGTTGAAGTCCCAGTTAATCCAAGCACCATCATGAAGGCGATGACGTACATTGAGTGTTGCTTGTTTCAGGTCGACGGCAGCAATCCAGCGATCTTTGTTATCAATGGAGCGAATGTCCACCGCAACGTTGCGACCATCCTGAGTCCAGTGAATCGCCGGGACATTGCTCTCGGCATTGGTCTCAATCCGCACTGGGCGTTCCCCTTTAAAGGGGTCTTTACGATTCGCTTTACGCAGCGCTGCTAAGGGATCTTCGTTGATACCCGGTAGTGACGAGAAACTCAGCTGACGCGCAGTGCCATCCTTTAGATCAATTAACCAGAGTGTATGGGGTGCCGGCATGTTGCGGCCCACCCGGGTACGTACATCTTGGAATTCCTCATAACCAGACTCTGTGACGTAATGGGGTATCTTTCCGATCTGACCCTCGTCAATGTTTTTTGCTTTGGTCACCAACAAGAGATGCCTTGCATCAGGTGACAAGCTGCTGTCAACCATCGATACGTCTTCATCTAGATAGACAGGAGCTGTCGCGCGGGTTGCATCCGCGGCACGCCATATGTGTTCCTGTTGTTTGAGCGCCTGCCGTTCAGCACGATCGTTACGTAATGTGGCTAGACGCTCTAGCTGCCGATCACGCAGCGGATCGTTTTTAGGAGTGGCATCTGGATCATGCCCGACATGAATGTCCGTCAGCTGCGCCACACCACCTTGTGGTATCCAATGGTACCAATCATTACCAGCACGCCAGATAACGCTACCATCGGTCGCAAACTGTGGGCGGTCTTTGCTCTGATTACTGCGGGTCAGCTGGATTAATACGCCTTTGCGCAAATCGCGTAAGAAGATATCCCCATGACGCACAAATAGCATGCGCTGACGCTGCTGGTCATAGACAGGATGAGGGGCATCCACATCGGCAAGCAGCCCATTACTCACAACCTGGGAGGTATTGCTGCGCAACGGTTGGCGGTAAATTTCATGCACTGGACTGTTTTCACGCTTTAACTCGTATTGCACCTCCTTGCTATTCCACTTCCACCAAGCAGTACGGATGCCTGGACCGATCCAATCAGGGTTGGCCATGATCTGTTCGACAGTCAAAGGTGCTGAGGGGGTCTGGGCGAATACGCTGGAAGCCAGTAGAAATAGGGGCAGGAAAAGCAACCGGGACATGATCAATGCAGCCATAGCAGAAGAAGAGCAAGCCTAACAGTGTCGGAATCTCGCTGCGGGTTTTCCTGAATGCAAAAGTGGCAGCGGTTGCTTAAAAATTAAGCGATTCACTCAATAGCAGCTCCCTACTCAAGCAGGGACATGACGTCACTGTAGACAATACTCAAAATCTCGCATGCGAGAATTCAATGCCATCAACGCCAATCTGCAGATATATCCCGTAGATGTCTGATGTCATCAAACAACATGTAGATACATCAAATCTCACACCATCAAATAGTGTCATGCCTGGTGTCATGAGTGCGATGGGAATCACCTTTCTGGATAGCGCTATTCGCTAATTCGATAAGGGACTAACGAAGGTGCAGGCAAGCTGCAACAGATAGAGCACTGTCGTGAATCTGGTCCTTTCTTTTATTTTTGGTATTGCAAGATATGTTTCAGGTGACAAGCTGCTTTTAATATTCCTGGTTGACAGCATCCAACACGTTCAACGATGTCACATTCATATAGGAGCGTATTGTGTATTCAAGCTATCAATGAATAAATTCAGCAAGCGCGCTGATTTTACATTTCTGTGTATGTATCCCATGCGTCACGAATACTCATTTGGTAGGTGAGGGGTTTTGTCTAACAGATTAAAAAAAACGCCACACAAAGTGGCGTTCTTAGGGTGACCATCCTACGGGATTGGATAAATCATGCGATGTAGTACAGATGCGATTGATTTACCTACTCATGAAATCCAATCTTCTTCATATCTGCGTTTTTAGCAGCAGCTAGGACTTTAGCAATCACTTCATATTCTGAGTCTGGATTAGCATCAATCTGCAATTGCGGTTGGTTGGTTGGATCTTTCTGCACTACTTCCTCCATACGCTGCTGCAATTGGCTCACCGCAACCAGAGTGTTGTTCCAATAGATTTGATTGCTAGCATCAATCTTCAATTGAATTGGCGGCGGCGGTTCATGATCCATCGGTGGCGGATTCAGCACTCTCTGAGGTAAATCCACGGCAATTGGATAGGTCATGATCGGCGCAGTAACGATGAAGATAATTAATAACACCAACATCACATCCACAAGAGGAGTGACATTGATATCTGCCATCGGGCCACGGTTGCTACCACTACTAAAAGCCATGGCTTGCTACTCCTTTTCTTTAGTTGCAATAAAACCAATGTCCATAATCCCTTGCCCTTGGGCGACCTTGATGATCTTGCTGATTTTACTCATCTTAGTGGTGCGATCACCACGTAAGTTGAGAGGAGGTTGTGGAGTTTGTTGCGCGGCAAGCGAAAAACGCTGTTCTAATTCACTTTCGCTGATTTGTATATCGTTCCAATAAAGCGACCCATCTTCTTTAACAGCTAAGGTAATCGGATTAGAACGTTTTTCTTCATTGTTCTTATTGACCAAATTAGCCTGAGGCAGCTCCACCTTAACCTTATGAGACATCAACGGTGCCGTAATTATGAAAATAATCAGCAGCACCAACATCACGTCCACAAGTGGCGTAACGTTGATATCGGCCATCGGACCATTGCTGTTTCCATTACTAAAAGCCATAACGGACTCCCTCTAACCGCATTGGGATGATTGCTTTATGAAAGCGGGGTACAGGATCATCGTACACGCGAACCCGTAGCAAAGAAGTCATGCAGATCATGCGCAAATGTATCGAATTTAGCGATTGTAGAACTATTGATCTTCGAGAAGAAATTGAAAGCGAATACGGCAGGGATCGCAACGAATAATCCGATTGCAGTCATAATCAGTGCTTCCCCTACCGGGCCAGCCACAGCATCAATGGATGCCGAACCAGTAGCACCGATAGTAATCAGCGCATTGTAAATACCCCACACGGTACCCAACAAACCTACGAATGGAGCGGTTGCGCCTACCGTCGCCAGCAATGTCATCCCTGATTGCAGCTTGCTGCTTTCACGAGTAACAGCTTGACGTAACGCACGGTCGACAAACTCCGAGAGACTTAGCCTTTCCCCTAATCCCATCGCATTACCACCTTCCGTCCGCTGGTGATGGGCCGCTGCTTGCGAAGCATCCAAAGCAATCTTCGAAAAGGGTTCGGAAGCCGATTGCTTTTCCATCGCACTAATTGCTTCTTGCGGAGTCTTGGCCTTCCAGAACGCGTTAATGACCAAGTAGCCTGCACCCTTTAAGCGCAAAGCACGTAAGATGTTTATGACTGTCCAGTACCACGAAAGAGAGGACATGGTGACCAAAATGATCAGCACAGCCCAGGAAACTGCAAACTCGGCCGGTGACGCGGTCATTTCGCCAATCAGGTGCCAAACACCCATTTTTGAAAGGGCATTCGACGGATTGGAACCCCCTGCTGTGGCAACGATGAAAAGATCCTGCAACATGACACTTACCTTTTAATGTTGTTGATGATAAAGCGTGGTGTTTTAAGGGAGTACAGATAACCTGAACTGGTCGGACCAGTCCATAGTATTATTGCCTATAGTGAAAAATTGACCGGTACACGGACACGACCAGCAGATTTCTTTCCATTGATCACTGAAGGATTAAACTTCCATTTAGAAGCGGCATCTATTGCAGCACGATCAAGATCCCGATTACGGCTAGATTTCTCGACAGACACATTAGTAACGTTACCATCAGCATCTACGTCAATGATCAACACAACCTCACCCTGGATACCAGCCCGTAAAGCAGTAGGCGGGTACTTCGGTGGGTTCATTTTCTTTGACGAAATATCTACGCTGGCACTGATGTCGCTCGGAGGAGTCGGCGGCGCAGGCGGCGCAGGCGGCACAACAACATCGCTTGGACGAGGCTGAGGAACATCCACGACTGGAGGTTGTGGCGGCGGAGGGACTGGCGCAGGACGTGGTGGTGCCAAAGTCTTGATAGGGGGCGCTGGTTTTTTCTCCTCTTGCGGTGGTGGTGGTGGTGGCGGCGGCGGCGGGGAATCCACAATTGTTACCGCCGCAAGGCGTTGCTTCTCGGGCGGAGCCTTGAGTGACCCAGCAGGAATCAGTAATAGCATAAAAGCAGCAAGATGCAATGCGATTACAAAAGCAATACCAAGGATACGAGGCCAATTTAAAGCATCGCTCACATCGTCCTGCTCATACCTATGGACAATAAGTTCTTCCGACATGTGCCAATGGGCTCTATAACAGTGAAGGCACGGACCGCAAAAGCGATCCCTAAATCAAGCAGTGATTGACACCGCAACAGTTTCTAAGCTTATACCAATCGCCGCGCTTACCACCATGTATTTTTAACTTTTGCCATAGCATGAGAAAAAGAATTATGCCAAACCATGGAGGCTAATTGATTGGAAAAAACACTCTAAACGAAAAACCAGATTGTAATGCTCAGAGGGTAACAGTAGACAGGATAACTTGTCGCAACGTTACATGCATTTCAAGTAGTAAGTTTACATTTAGCAGAAACTTGATAAAACCATAAATAAAGCACTATAGCTAGGTTAAAAACATCAACGACACTAAGATCACTGATTACGCGCATCAGCAATACGCTCTCAGGATGGCTTTCCAAGAGACTGACAGAATTTCTTGGAAAGCCATCGTGCGGTAATCACTTGATGTTGATCATCTTCTTGGCTTCTTCTGGTTTCTTTATCCCCTTAGACAACGCTTGCTGAGCGGCTTGCTGGGCTTCGGCAAGGCGGCCATGTTGAAATAAGACTTTGGCTAAGTTCAGATATGTTTCGCCGTCGTTAGATAATGGAGCAGCTTTCTTCCAATTTTCTATCGCTTGGGTGATATGATCCGTATAGTAATAAGACTGCGCCAACGCAAGATAGGTTTGATAATCTGGTTTTAAGATCCCTCTGCTCATTCCTTCATTAATGACATTAATCACATCCTTTTCTTTGTTGTAAGTATTTGCATAGATCGAATATAACTGCTTGTATTCACGCTCTTCGGTAAGCTTGCCAACGGTGCGTAGTTGATCCAGCACCACTGCCGCTTTACCCATTTGGTCAGCTTGCATGTACAAACTCGCCAAATCGATCTGGGCTTTCTTATCGTTCGGTGCTTTAGCGGCCAATGCTTCAGCCATGGCAATAGCTTCACCTGTCTGCCCGACTTCAAAATAGGTAGATATTAATAACTTTTCCCAGCTTTCTTTAGGTTCAGAAGAAGCAGTAATTGCTTGCTTAATAACTGGAATCGCTTCGGAGTACTTACCTGCTTGGTACAAGGCTTGACCTTTGAGGATCAGATCCTCAGCGCGCTGTGACTTGGTTTCAGCCAAGTATTTATCAAGTGTTGCCAAACCCTCAGAATATTTACCTTCCTGCAATTGGAATTGGGCCAGTAGCAGCATTGATTGATAGTGGTTGTTATTGTCCAAACCATTCAAAGCAATCGCTTGATTCAAATAATGCTGCGCAGCGACTACATCTTCGAGCTTGTAAGCAGCCTGTGCACCAAGTTGCGCAGCTAACGATTTATCAGCTTCATTAGCGCTCGTGTTGGCTAAGATTCCATCGGCCTGTGCACGTACCGCAAGATAATCTTGGCCCTTGTTATAGGCATCTATTAGTTTCTGTAAATTGCCAGCCAATCTTGAGGAGTTTTTAATCTTTGGTTCCTGACGTGTAGCCTGAGGATAAAGATTCTCAGAATTACCTCCCTTAGCAGCATAACGACTCAAAGAGGTATTGTCGGATTGTAGTGCCGCAGCAGGCACAGCAATACCACCGCCTAGAAAGATGGGGATGAGTAAAGACAGCAGGTCCTTTTTGTAGTTCAAGCGTTTCACGCAAACCTCGTTGATTTATGTCATTAGAAAGAAATTTATATATCAATTCAGACGCTAAATCTGTTCGAAATTAGAAAATTTCCACTAGAAGACACTTAGCCTTCTATGCTGCAGGACTGCAATGCGGCACACGTCCTGCGTCACGTGCCTGAGCGTAAACCGATGCTAATACCGCACTTTGCTGCTCCAATTGACGAATACGATTGGTCGGATCTGGGTGAGTGGACAACCACTGCGGCGGTCTCTGCCCTGCAATAGCCAACATATTCTTCCAAAGGTAAACCGCTTGGATAGGATCAAAACCAGCCTGGGCCATGAGACGCTGCCCAACAATATCGGCCTCACGCTCCTGAGTACGGGAGCCGGGCAACAGAAACGCAGCTTGAGCAGTCAGTCCACCTATCTGGTTAACCGCAGTAGCAGCACTGTCTCCATACGCAGTACCTGCCAATACACCAAGTAATCCTAAACCGGCCTGAGTACCAAGTTGCCAAGTAATACGCTCCTCATGATGACGCGAGACGACGTGACCAATTTCGTGACCTAGCACAGCAGCGAGCTGTTCTTGATTTTTTGCCGCACGGAAGATTCCAGTATTAACCCCAACTTTCCCGCCAGGTAAAGCAAAAGCATTCGGTTCTTCGTTTAAAAACAGCACAGTTTCCCACTTCACATGGCGCCACTGTAACGGCAGTTCCGTAACCAAAGCATCAACAACGCAACGTACATAAGCATTCTGACGCACATTGCCACTGATTTTCTCCTTGGCCTTTATCTCAACAAATGCCTGCTCACCCAGTTGATTAAGCTGCTGCTGCGAAACACCACTAAAAACCTGATGCCGACCCGTCGGAGAGGTGGCTGTTGAACAAGCGCCAAGCGACAGTGTCGCTATCAAGAAAAACGATAATTTTTTCATCAATTCTCGATTCTTTATAAGAGCTGTAAGTGTTTCTTCAAATGCGTTTAATGTTTCATAAAAATTAGTACATCCCAAAGAAATAAAGTCCAATGAGCGCACCAATATTGTTAAAAGAATGAGTAGTAATCGAAGCCCACAAACTTCCAGTACGCCAGTACACCCAGCCAAAAGCCATACCTAAGATCATGTAAATCAACCAGAGGTAAATAATCGCCAGCGCACCATTGCTACTCAAACCTGGAATTTCGTGCAAAAAGGCAAAAGCTAAACCACTTAAAGTGATCCCTAATATTGGTCGACCAGCAATCAAGAAACGCCCTAAAAACACACGCCGGAACAATAATTCCTCGTAGGCTGGCACCAAAAATACGACGAACAAAACGACAAACAAAGGCCAGCGCGCTAAACCTTCTAATATCAATGCCTGATTACTAGGGACAATAGAAATTCCCAATTTTCGAGCAAACAATCCAGATAGGGTACTGAAAAAAAACGTTAAGACAGCAACACCGATAATGCAATTCCAGGTAGACATTCGGCGTAACGCCAAGCGCGCATGATGCCGTTCATCAACAGTGGCAGGGAGACGCCAAAAGTACAACAACAACGCAGTACCCCCAATGGCAATCAATGCCACCAACATTTGTACCAATACACCAGGCTGACCGATCAAAATAGCTACTGACTGCGAATCCAGCCTCTGGTTTCGCTGTTGTGCCTGCGTTGCAAGCATCACGCCACTCGCTATCTCCCATAGGAGCATCGCACCAATGCTGATGAACGCTATTGTGATGCAGCTCACCAGCACATCAATGCTAAAAGGGATCAGTACAGCTGACAAACGCGCGACACGGTTAGTCGGCACAGAATCTGATAAAAACAGATTAGACATAGCATCGTTTTCTGATGGAACAACAGCAACTGTCCGTAATAAAGTTAAATATCCAAGCGAGTCACTTTTAATGCATTGTTCTCAATAAAGCCACGGCGTGGCTCTACCACATCACCCATCAGTGTGCTGAAGATTTGGTCAGCAGCAATCCCATCTTCAATACAAACTTGCAAAAGACGGCGAGTGTCCGGATTCACCGTAGTATCCCATAACTGCTCCGGATTCATTTCACCCAACCCCTTAAAGCGCTGGATTTGGCGACCTTTCTTCGCCTCTTCAAGCAACCAAGCTTGCGCATCACCAAAACACTCTATTGATTGCGATTTAGTGCCACGAACAATTTTAGCGCCGTTACGAATTAAGCCATGTAGCAACTTGGCCGCTTCATAGAGTGGACGTAACTCACCAGTCTCTAATGCTGATAATTGCAACACCTGAGTCAATTCCTCACCCATGTGATAGCGGGTCGCCAACAAGGCGGCAGAATGTTGTTCATCAGGAAACTGCATCTTAAGAATATAACGCGGAGCACCCAAGCTAGACTGGTTCAGCAATGCCATCAGCGATTGTAGATGTTCGCTATCACTGTAGGATTGAAAGCAAGTCGAATCCAAGGGAGTAAATTCAAGCAGTGCTTCCAGGAGGCGAGAATCATAGCGATGCGAATGACGCACGATAGTATCTTTTGCGGCGATATATGTAATCAGCAATTTCTCCAATGCAAGACCCTCAATGGGCGGCTCACCTTCAGCGGGGAGTAATTGCGCTCCTTCAACCGCGCTATTCGCCAAATAAACATTCAATGCGATATCGTCCTTTAAGTACAGCTCACTCTTACCCTGCTTTAGCTTGTACAAGGGCGGCAAGCCAATATAGATATGGCCACGTTCAATCAATTCTGGCATTTGCCTGTAAAAAAACGTCAGCAATAAAGTACGGATATGCGAACCATCCACATCCGCATCGGTCATAATGATGACGCGATGGTAACGTAGCTTATCTGGGTTATATTCGTCCTTACCGATGCCTGTCCCAAGGGCCGTGATCAATGTGCCAACCTCAGCACTAGAGAGCATACGGTCGAATCGTGCACGTTCAACGTTAAGAATCTTGCCCCTGAGCGGCAATACTGCCTGATTTTTTCGGTTACGCCCCTGCTTTGCAGAACCACCAGCAGAATCCCCTTCGACGATAAACAATTCTGACATCGCTGGGTCTTTCTCTTGGCAATCTGCCAACTTACCTGGCAAACCGGCGATATCAAGCACACCTTTTCGACGGGTTAAATCGCGGGCTTTGCGAGCAGCCTCGCGAGCACGAGCAGCATCGACAATCTTTCCAGCAATTGCACGTGCTTCGTTAGGATTCTCTTGTAAGAATTCCTCCAAACGCAAGCCAAAGGTAGCTTCCACTGCCGGCTTGACATCGGAGCTCACCAACTTTTCCTTGGTTTGGGAAGAAAAACTAGGTTCAGGGACTTTTACCGATAACACGGCAATCATACCTTCACGCATATCATCACCAGAAAAAGTGATCTTCGCTTGCCTAGCAACCCCATTCTGCTCAATGTAATTACCCAACGTACGAGTCAATGCAGCACGGAAGCCAGCAAGGTGGGTACCGCCATCTTTTTGTGGAATGTTATTTGTAAAACAATACATTGTTTCTTGGTAGGCATCAGTCCACTGTAAAGCAGCATCCACAACAATGCCGTTGTGCTCCCCTGTGACCGAAATTACATTCGGATGCAATGGGGTCTTCAATTGAGCTAAATGTTCTACAAAGCTACGAATACCACCTTCATAGTGAAAATCGTCACGCCGACCCTCACCACGTTCATCAATCAAACTAACTTTAAGGCCGGAATTGAGGAAGGATAACTCACGGAGGCGCTTTGCAAGATTTTCGTAATGAAACTCCACATCACTGAAGATCTCTTTTGCCGGTTTAAAACGTAATGTAGTACCGCGTTTCGCTGACACCTCTAACTGCTTAAGAGGATATTGCGGCTCACCCAAAACATATTCTTGTTGGTAGTGGTAACCATCACGCCAAATATCAAGCCATAATCGCTCAGAAAGGGCGTTGACCACTGAAACTCCTACCCCATGCAAACCACCAGAAACCTTATAGCTATTATCGTCGAACTTACCACCAGCATGTAAAACTGTCAGGATCACTTCAGCGGCAGAAACACCCTCTTCTTTATGAATATCTACAGGGATACCTCGACCGTTATCCGAAACAGAGACAGACCCATCAATATGGATCTTGACAAGAATGCTGTCGGCATGACCAGCTAATGCCTCATCCACCGAGTTATCGACAACTTCAAACACCATGTGGTGCAAACCTGTACCGTCATGGACATCTCCGATATACATCCCTGGACGCTTGCGAACAGCATCCAGTCCACGTAGTACTGTGATTTTACTTGAGTCATATATGCCGCCATTACTGAGCAGCGATGTATTCTGCTTTTCGGTCATGCGTTTTTCATTGGCTCCATGTCAATCACTTCAAAATTCAGACGCATCAAGGCGCTAATTTCCATCCTAAAATTAAAAATGTATCTATCCATATACTTCTCAAAGCCAAGAAAAGCAGGCTTTCTCACTAAGGAAACATCAAAATTAGGTACTTTTGGGGCTACCATATCCAATACGCCCCCACACTTCCTATAATTGTATAGAAAGATTAATTTGAGTTCTTTCTTTTCATTGCATAACAAAGACCAATGAAATAAAAAATTCTATATATGATTCACGGGGATAACAGGGGGAGCATATAAGATCATGATAATAATGAAATTAAATGCTATCAGGCAGCTCACTCCATAGGTAAATCAAATTCACAACCCACTTAAAACCCAATAACTCCAACTAACACATCAACAGAGAAGATGCACCTCAATATCAACACCTCAAGTTAAGGGGATTTTAAAATAATTAAATGCCTGTAACCGATGCAATCTAAAAATCACTTCAAAACATTCGCGTGATAGCGCCATGTTCCACGTGAAACATAGCACCCACTGAGAAAAAAGGCTTGAGTCCTTGGGGAATTTCTGTCCCCGTGATCAAGACCTGGGCTGGAATTTCAGCTAGCATCTCTAACACGCGCCATTGATGTTTCTGATCCAATTCTGAAGCCAAGTCATCTAAAGCAAGAATAGGCCACTCCCCACGCTGATCAAAAAAGTCCTGCGCCTGAGCTAGTAGGCACATCAATGTTATAAGTTTTCCTTGTCCACGAGATAAAAAATGAACTCCAGGAATACTGGAAAATTGCGGAGTCCAATCCGAACGATGCGGTCCTAATGAAGTATAACCATACTGATAATCACGTTCACGCGAAATAAATAAAGCATCAATCAACGGCAATTCGTGACGACGCCATCCATGATTAAAATTAAAACCATGGATTTTTAAATTAGGTGTTATTCTTGAAATTAAAGGGATCACTCGTTGTTTCAATCTCTCCAAATATTGAAACCGACGGAAAGTCAATTGTTCACCAACTTCACTCAATTTTTGATCCCAAGCTTCTAACATGGCTAATTCTTCTTTCTGCTTAAGTAAAGAATTACGTTGTTTAAGCACATGTGTATAGCGACGCCATAAATCCAGAAAATCTGGTTCAACATGGAATAATCCCCAATCCAAGAACCGACGTCGTAATTCGGCGTTACTATTGATGAGTTGGTAACTACTTGATTCAAAAGTAATCACTGCTAATGCAGCGCATAAACTAGCCAAATGCATTATCTTTTGACCATCTAAACGTCCTATCCATTCTTGCCCATAGTGACTTAAACCTGCACGACGTCGACGTGCATTAATTAAAGCAGTTTCTTGCCAATCCACAAAAATTTCTAGATTTTCAGAGCCATGTCGGATCAAACCATCACGGACCCTGCCGCGAAAGCTCCGCCCGTAACCCATTAAATGTACGGCTTCAAGTAAACTAGTCTTACCTGAACCATTTTCACCAATGAAAAAATTCAGTCCAGGTAATGGAAAGAAATCAACGACATCAAAACAACGAAAATGACGTAAGACGAGCTGAGTGATGTGCATCAGATTCAAAATTCACTGGCACAATAGATAACATACCTAATGAAATTAGGAAGAATGATGAGAATATAAAAAATAATAACATACCCAACTAAGATTCCATCATTAGGAATGAAAAAATAACAACATAGCATTAAAATCTATAGCGAATAAATAAATTATTAACAAGATTTCTTTTAAAGGGGAGTTTACTTATACTATTAAAACCACAAATTATTATAACAATTAAATTAAATATAAAATTTAAGTTCCACAAAAAAACGCCCGATTATTATCAGGCGTACTTTATTATCAAAGTTGAATAAAAATTATAATCTTAATGGCATCACTACTTGAAGTGACTTCTCACTATTAGATTCACGGATTAAAGCAGAAGAATTTGAATCACGTAGCTGAATATTAACAAAATCACCACGCAAGGAAGATAAAGCATCTAACAAATAATTAACATTAAAACCAATCGCCAAACCATCCACAATAGTTTGGGCCTCAATTTCTTCCTGTGCTTCTTCTTGCTCTGGGTTATGTGCATTAATTTTTAACTGCCCAGGTGAAACTTCAATACGCACACCACGATATTTCTCGTTAGATAAAATTGCCGCCCGTTGAAGAGCATCACGTAAAACCTCACGAGCAACCTTTACCTCACGATCAGCACCGATTGGTATCACTCCCTCATAATCTGGGAAAGAACCATCAATCAATTTTGAAGTAAACGTTACATCAAAGGATTTCATTCTAATGTGGTTACGAGCAATTTCCAACTCAATTTGGCGATCACTCCCTTCTAATAAACGTTGTAATTCCATTACGCCTTTACGCGGCAAAATAATCTGGCGTTTAAGATCTTTAGCTTGTTCTAATTCAGTTTCACACAATGCTAAACGATGGCCATCGGTAGCTACACAACGTAATTTAGTGTCTCGTAAATCAAACAATAAACCATTTAAATAATAACGTACATCTTGTTGGGCCATTGCAAAAGCAGTACGCTCAATGAGTTCCTTTAATAAAACTTCAGCAATAATAATACGTTCCGTTACTTCGATTTTATCTATAGATGGAAAATCATTAGCTGGTAATGTAGCTAAGGTAAACCTGCTTCGACCAGCTTGGAGGGTAATTTTATCATCGGATTGATATACACTTAGTTGACTAGCATCCGGTAAAGCCCTAACGATTTCATAAATTTTACGTGCAGGGATAGTAATCTCCCCACTTTCCGGATCTTCAATTTTTGTTTTTGAAATCATCTCCACTTCAAGATCTGTACCAGTTAAGGATAATTGATCTTCATTAACTTTTATTAGGAGATTAGCCAAGATAGAACGTGTTTGACGGCGTTCTACTACGTTTACAACGTGAGCTAATGGTTTTAGGAAAGTTTCGCGCTGTAATCTGAAACGCATTTGGTTCCTTACCTCTATGCTTTTTAGTTAATATTTAAAACTTATGGTGGTGGTGGTAGAAATTTTTTTTGTGGAGAAGTACTCTAAGATGTTGTTTAATTTGTTATTTTTCTCTGTATAAGATCCTAAGTTATTTTGCTTAGATCACCTGGGAAATCTGTGGATAAATTTTTATAAAAATCCAAATCGCATTTTATCCACAAGTTTTTTACACTTTCTTGGAAAGAACTAATTTATTTCTACATTTCTATAGAAAATGAGTAGTCATATAATGGGGGGATTTATTCACTAAATTTTCGCATTAGTTTATCCCAGTCTTCTCGCAATTTGGTTTCAGTTTCCATCAATAACTTGATTTGACGGCAAGCATGCAACACTGTTGTATGATCTCGGCCTGCAAAAGCGTCTCCAATTTCAGGCAAGCTATGCTCAGTCAGCTCTTTAGCTAATGCCATTGCCAATTGTCTTGGTCGTGCTAATGAACGAGTACGGCGTTTTGAAAGCAAATCTTTGATTTGTAAACCATAATAATCAGCTACAATCTTTTGGATATTAGGGATGCCAATTGTTTGTTGCTGTGCACGCAATAAATCTCTTAAGGTCTCTTGTGAGAATTCAATAGTTACAGCTCTCCCAGTAAAGTTTGCACGTGCTACTAAGGTATTTAGTGCACCCTCTAAGTCACGGACATTACTGTGCATTTTTTTTGCAATTAAGAATGCAACCTCATCTGGAATCGTAGCGCCACGTTCACGTGCTTTAGCCAATACAATCGCAGCTCTGGTTTCAAAGTCAGGAGGATCGATCGCTACGGAAAGTCCCCAAGCTAAACGAGATTTTAATCGTGGTTCTAGACCATTAACTTCTCTAGGATAACGATCACATGTTAAAATAATTTGCTGTTTCCCGTCGAATAAAGCATTAAAAGTATGAAAGAATTCTTCTTGAGTACGATCTTTTCCAGCAAAAAATTGAATGTCATCAATCAATAGCGCGTCAATTTGATGGAACTGACGCTTAAACTGGTCCATACTTTTGTCTTGTAACGCTCTTATCATGGCGCTGAAAAATTGTTCCGAACGAAGATACATGACTTTATAAGTTGGGTTTACTTGCCGCATTACGTTACCTGCAGCAAACATTAAATGGGTTTTACCCAAACCAGTCCCACCATAGAGTAATAGAGGGTTGTGAGTACGGTCTCCCGGTTTCTGTGCGGCTTGCCAAGCTGCAGCACGAGCGAGTTGATTGCTTCGTCCCTCAACAAAATTATCAAAGTTATAGTGTGTGTCCAGATTTCCGTTAAATGGGACTGTTTGAGACAAACGTCCTGTAGTATCTACTGGTACGGTTAGTTCTGTTGTTTTAGGTCGTGAGCCAATTGCAAGGACTACTTCACGTATTCCTGAAAAATAGGATAACAATTCTCGAAGACGCCCTAAGTATCGCTCTTCTACTAGTTCAATGATAAAGGTATTGGGTGCGTAAAGGATGACACTGTCACCGCGTTGGTCAGCTTGTAAAGGTCTCAACCAAGTATGAACATCTTCTGGTGGAAATTCAGTTTCAAGACGTTCCAGGCAACGGGACCAAGATTCCATCAATGTTGTCATCAGTAATGGGCTGTTTCACTTTGA